>CAJTQE010000016.1:22558-28416 GCA_910578655.1 uncultured Christensenella sp. | reverse complement strand
GATATGTTCGAGAGCTTTTCACTACAAACCTTTTAGAAAGATAAATTGAAATTTACAACTCTATCTTTTCTATTTTAAAATCACAGTAATATTCGGCTGTTTTGCCTATAAATTTCAATACGCAATAATCGGGGTCGGTTACGCCTTGTTTGTAAAACAGCTTGTCGCCGAAACGCCAAATTGCGTCTTTGGTTGCTTGATCGGTACATACTTGCATTTCGCCCGTAATCGATACGCCCTGATACTTGAATCTTCCGCGTTTGTAAAAATAGACGCACGCTTTATTGTTTGCTAAATATTGTTTGATTTTATTAGACGAAGTATTTGTACTGAAATAGATTTCGTTACCGTCTATTTTTCGGGGAGCAAGCATCGCCCTTATTACGGGATAACCTTGCTCGTTTACAGAGGCGATAAAAGCCGTCTTTTGTTCCGATATAAAATGAAGTATTTGTGTTTTATCCATTGTTTTTTTCTCCATTAAATTATTGTTTGTCGTGCAATCATTATATCACGGAAAACGGAAGAACGCAACCGATTGATTTTTGCGGCAAATATAAAACATATCTATATCTCACTAAGCTACGCGCAGCCTGATTCGTCCGCAAAAAAGGCACAGCTTAACGCTATGCCCAAACCTGTTAATTGCGTTTTATTAATTTCCCTATGGGAATCACCGTAAAGCCCCGTTTTTTAATACATCTTTATATACGCGTCGCGCTCCGCGCCGACCGATACGTACTTTATTTTACAGCCGCAAAGCTTTTCCAAAAGGCGGATATAATCGAGCGCCTCTTTGGGCAGGTCGGAAATCTTTCTGCACTTGGATAAATCTTTATTCCAGCCCCTTACCGTTTCGTATACGGGCTTACAGTCGTCCAAAACGTCGGTAAACGGAAACTCGTCCAAAATTTTTCCGTCAAGTTCGTAATGGGTGCAAATTTCGATTTCTTCATATCCGTCGAGAACGTCAAGCTTAGTAAGCGCGATTTCGTCCGCGCCCTGACAGCGTATGCCGTAGCGCGAAGCTACTACGTCGAAAGGCCCCACCCTTCTCGGTCTGCCCGTCGCCGCGCCGTATTCGCCGCCTGCCTCGCGCAGTTTTTCAGCCTTTTTCCCGAAGTATTCGCAGGTGAACGGGCCTTCGCCGACGCAGCTTGAATACGCCTTCATAATGCCGAGAGCGTTGTCAAGTTTTAAGTTGGGGACTCCTGCGCCTATGGGCGCATACGCCGCTATCGTCGACGACGAGGACGTATACGGAACAATGCCGTAATCAATGTCGCGCAGTGCGCCGAGCTGAGCTTCGAACATAATGTTTTTGCCATTTGCGTGCGCGTCGTTTAAAAACAGACCCGTGTCGCATACGAACGGCGCAAGCTGTTTGCCGTAAACTTCAAAGTAATTTATCATATCTTCGGCTTTTACGGGCTGAAAGCCGTACGCCTTTATGGTCATGTTTTTCCAGTCGATTATATCGGGTACGCGCTTATAAAGCCTTGCAAGGTTCAGAAGTTCGCCCATACGGAACGCTTTTTTCATATACTTATCGGCGTACACGGGCGCAATGCCCCTGCGCGTTGAGCCGTACGGCTTGCCCGTTGCCTTTTCAAGCCTGTCTTCTTCCATTACGTCCTGCAAAATATTGTAGGGCATAGTTATAATCGCCTTGTCGCTGATTTTAAGGTTTTCGGGGCTTATGGCAATTCCGCCCTCTTTAAGACGACCCATTTCCTCAACGAGATGTTTCAAGTCGATTACCATACCGGGGCCCATAACGCAAACCACGCCCTCGCGCAGTATGCCCGACGGCAGCAAATTCAAAATGAATTTACCCCTGTCGTTGACCACGGTGTGACCCGCGTTGTTGCCGCCCTGATAACGGCATACCACGTCGTAATCGCGCGAAAGCAGGTCAACCATTCTGCCCTTGCCCTCGTCGCCCCAGTTGATTCCGCAAATTCCCGTTAACATATCAATTATCCTCCGTGCCGCTGTTTTCCTGAGGTTTACCTACAATTTCGTACAGATAAACGTAAAGCTCTTCCAAAGAGTCGGTTTCGCATTCGAATATAAGCGTGTCGCCAGCTTTAAACACGTACTCGCCGTCGGGGACGATAGTCACACCGTCCGAAACAACTTCGACTACAAGTCCGTTGGTAGGCCAGATAATGGCGCGGACCTTGTTCATTTCCGCCTTGGAATGAGGCTGTACGATAAGCGATATTCTTTCCTTTCTGACGTTCGCGTAAAGCTTTTCGTCGACGATAAACGCGTCCAGATTCTTTTCGTAAATGGGTTCCAGCTTAAACAGCATACTTATAAGGTAGCCTATCGCAACGCCCAAAAGCACGGGTAAAAAGTTTGTGAACTGCCCCGTCAGCTCGAACACCATTACAATTCCGGTTATAGGCGCCCTAACTATGGTAGTAAAGAAAACCGCCATACAGATGATTGTAAAGTAGTCGCAGAACGTCGGGTCCATACCCATTGCAACGAAAGCAATAGCAAGCACGCCGCCCAGTCCGGCACCCATTGCAAGCATCGGAATAAACACTCCGCAGGGTATTCCGCAGCCCATTGCCATAACCCCTGCAAGGTATTTGAAAACAAAGACAATTAAAATACTGGCTGCAACCGATAATCCGAACACGCGTTCAAGCTGAATTTCGCCCGTGCCGTGCGTGCCCAGCGCCTCTATGAACGAGTGACCGCCGCCCATAGCGTATACGGTAATAAGTCCGAACGCGCCTGCAAGCATAAAGGGAATTATATATTTGCCCGCGCCTTTAAAAAATGTGATTTTCTTGAACAGCTTTTTTGCGGCGAATACCGAGTGATAGAACGCAACGCCGGCCAAAGCGGCAACCAATGCCGCAGGTATTACCCAAATGCAGTACATAAACGAAAAGCCGTCGGGGAAGATAAAGCTTTCAAACGTGAACCCCGTTCCGTAACCGAGCGGAGGACGGATTGCGTTGCGTGTAAAAAGCGCGGTAACGATACTCAGCGCGGCACAGATAAACACCTGCGGAGAAAAGGAGCGGAACGCCTCTTCCAATGCGAAAAACAGCCCCGTGACCGGCGCGTTGAATGCGACGGCAAGCCCCGCGCTTGAACCGCTTGCAATTTGCAAACGCCTTACCATTTGGTTGCGCTTTAATGTTTTGCCAACAGCCTCGCCGGCGCAGCCGCCTATTTCCAAAGACGGACCCTCCGCGCCTGCCGACAGCCCCAAAAAGATGCAGGCAAGCGATGCGGCGAACATAGAGCACATAGTAACGTACCACTTGAAGCGGATGATGCCGCGCGCCGCGCCCTCAATCTGAGGGATACCGCTGCCGCGTATCATAGGCACTAATCTTACAAACGTACCTATTACCACAGCGCCTGCGGCAAGCCCGACGAACAGCAGCGGAATAAACGCGGGATTTTCCAGTAAAAGCGTGTAAAGCTTTACAGAAGTTTCCTCGCCTATATGCGCCAAAATATTGTAAAATGTAACGACCACGCCCGAAAAAAGTCCCGTTAAAAGACTTATCAGTACGAAATTTATGCCGTTATCTGCAAATGATTGCAAATTTTTTCTGAACTTTTCTTTGGTCATATTTTAAGTTTACCATTTTTAATTTACACTGTAAAGCAAATCGAAGTAAGTCGGCATAGTCCAGAATTGCGATGCCGTATACCTTTCCATTTCATCGACCGCCTTACGCAAAGTTTCCATATCTGGTATAATAGTATGCGCCATTGCCTGCGCCGCCGAACGAACGTCTTTAAATTCTATTGCCTGCAAATCGGTTTCAAGTTTTTCAACGGCGTTGAATGCGCTCTCGTTCAAAGCGTTTAGCTTTTCGATAAGCTTGCCCTCCACCGCGCTGCTTGCGCCTGCGCTTTTTTTGGCGTTAACGCCGGCGCAAAGACTGCAAATAAATTCGGACACCGAAGGAATTATTTCCCTGCGCGCCATTTCTATCATAGTCAACGCTTCGATATTTATCGTCTTAGTGTAATTTTCAAGTTTGATATTTGCGCGGGCAACTGCTTCTTCGCGCGTATAAACTTTATGTCTTTCAAAGACGGATATGCTGTTTTCTTCAAACAGTACTTCAACCGCATCGGCTGTGTTTTTGTTGTTTAACAGTTTGCGCCGCTCGGCTTCCTTGACCCATTCGGGTCCGTAACCGTCAAGGTTATAAATTATGCGGCTGTGCTTTTTAAGCTCTCTTGAAATAATCGCGTTCGCACTCTTTTCCAAATCGCTCTTACACTCGAGTTCGTCGGCAAACTTACCGAACGCGTCTGCAACAATAGTATTGAGGCAGATGTTCGCCTCCGCCGCGTTCATAGACGAGCCTACGCTTCTCAACTCGAATTTGTCGCCCGTATAAGCAAATGGCGACGTCCTGTTTCTGTCGGTTGCGTCTTTGGGGAAAATAGGGCTTTCGGGGACGCCTATCGAGCTTTCGTAAGACTTGGGCGCGACGTAATTTTCGCCCTTGACGATGCAGTCCACCATTGCCCCTATCTGGTCGCCTAAATATACCGAAGTTATTGCAGGCGGAGCTTCGTCCGCGCCGAGTCTTAAATCGTTGCCGGCCGAAGCAATAGCCGCGCGAAGTACGCCCTGATATTCGTCTACCGCCCTTATTATTGCCGCCAAAACGAGTTTAAAGAAAGTATTGCTCTCCGGCGAATCGCCGCCGCTTAAAAGGTTGAAACCCGTGTCGGTTGAAAGAGACCAGTTGTTGTGCTTGCCGCTGCCGTTGATTCCGCGAAAAGGCTTTTCGTGCAAAAGACAGACGAGGTTGTGCTTTTTTGCAACGCTGCGCATAACTTCCATTGTCAGCATATTCCCGTCCACCGCGGTGTTGACGGTTGAATATATAGGCGCCATTTCGTGCTGTGCAGGTGCAACTTCGTTATGCTTGGTTTTACTTGCAATGCCCAGACGCCAAAGCTCTTCGTCAAGGTCGCGCATAAATGCGGCAACGCGGAGTTTAAGCGCACCGAAATAATTGTCTTCGAGTTCCTGTCCGCGCGACACCGCCGCGCCGAAAAGCGTTCTGCCCGTCAGCCTTAAATCTTTGCGCTGCGCGTGCTGTTTTTCGTCTATAAGGAAGTATTCCTGTTCCAGTCCGACCTCGCAGGATACGCGCTTACAATCGATACCGAAAAGCTTTAAAAGCCGCTTCGCCTGTCTGTCAAGCGCATTCATAGAGCGCAAAAGCGGCGCTTTATTGTCAAGCGTTTCGCCCGTGTGCGATACAAACACAGTCGGAATATACAGCGTTCCTCCGCGCACGAACGCAGGCGAAGTGGGATCCCAGGCGGTATAGCCCCTTGCCATATGCGTTGCGCGCGAACCGCCCGACGGGAAACTTGACGCGTCCGACTCGCCGACGATAAGGCTCTTGCCCGTAAGGCGCATTATAACGCCGTCGCCCTCTTTTGCGATAAAGCTTTCGTGTTTCTCCGCCGTCAGTCCCGTAAGGGGTTGAAACCAATGCGTATAGTGGGTTGCGCCCTTTGACACAGCCCATTTTTTCATTGCCGAAGCGACGGTCCCGGCAATTGACATATCGAGGGTTTTACCGGCCTCGATAGTTGCCCTCAACGCCTTGTAAACTTCTGTGGGTAGAGTTTCTTTCTGAACTGCGTCCGAAAAAACGCATTCGCCGAAAATCATAGGTAAATTCATATTACTCCTTATCTAATCCTCTTCGGGATAATCTATTTTAGCAGGCTTAATAAGATGCGTGCCTTTTACGTCGGTATTTATCCCGTCGTCGACTTCCGCAACTATTCCGCGCTGTACTATATCGTAGCCGTGTTTTTTGCGTATGGCATCCACGCAA
>CAJTQE010000016.1:0-22548 GCA_910578655.1 uncultured Christensenella sp. | reverse complement strand
GCCTCTTTCTTTTTATAATTTCCGCATACCTCGTCGTAAGTTAGCTGAGATACGTTGTTATCGAACCCCGACACCGTTACGCCGAGAGAGCGTACTTTGAACGGCGGCCGCACGTTTTTTTCAAACAGTGCGTAAGCGTGGGCGGCAATTTCGCCGCAGAGTGCGGTATGCCTGACTTTGGTCTGAACGGAAAAATCAGTTAAGTTTGTATACCGAACCCAAAGGTGTACGGTATCCGCAAGTCCCTGCCCCGACTCCCTCAGCCGCGCCGCAACGCTTTCCGCCAAAACGAAAATTCCGCGTTTGACGGTGCGCAAATCGGTCAGGTCGTTCGGATATGTGCAGGAGTTGCCTATCGACTTCATTTCGCGCCTGTCGTCCTTGTGACTGACGGGGGCGTCGTCCTCTCCGCGCGCGTTGCGCAAAAGGGTTTGCCCGACTTTGCCGAACTGCGCTGTCAGTTTAACGTCGTCTGCCGCCGCAAGTCTGCCTATCGTATCAAGCCCCATTGCGGCAAGTTTATCTTTTGTGCTTTTACCGACGAAAAGCAAGTCTTCCACCGGCAAGCCGTAAATTGTCTGTTTAAAATTCGATTTGGAAATAACCGACGTACCGTCGGGTTTTTTAAGGTCTGACCCCAGCTTTGCAAACACCTTGTTAAAGGACACTCCGCAAGACACCGTAATACCGAGTTCGCTTTTTACGGTATTTCTTATCGTGTCGCCGAGATGCCTTAAAAACCCTTCCGAATAGGTCTTTGCTCCGTCTGTGAAAACGTACTTCTCTCCGCCGTATTCGGGGAAAAGCAGAGTGCTTGAACTTATGTCAAGCCAACATTCGTCAATGCCGTAATTTTCTATCAGGTCGGTATACCGCGCGTAGATATCGCGCACCTCGCGCGAATACTTTATATACAAATCGAAGTGCGGCGGAACGACGACAAGGTTCGGGCACTTGCGCTCCGCCTGCCAAATGACTTCGCCCGTCTTTACGCCGTACCGCTTTGCCTCCTCGCTTTTTGCAAGAACTATCCCGTGCCTTGACTGCCTGTCGCCGCAGACCGCAACGGGCTTGCCTGCAAGAGAGGGGTTAAGCTTTCTTTCGACAGACGCATAAAAATTATTCAAATCAGAATGAATTATTATTCTTTCCATATTATTATTTTGTCAATTTTTCTGACACATCGGCAAAGACCGCGAAATAGTCTGCAAAGGTTTTCGCGCACACTTCGGCGTTATCGATAACTATTCCGTCCGCCCTCAGTCCCGTCAGCGCGAACGCCATTGCCACCCTGTGGTCGCCGAACGTGTCAATATGCGCGGCCCCGGGCTGAGAGGGATAAATTTTAACTCCGTCCTCGCGCTCCTCGCACCTTACGCCCATTGCCGCAAGGTTGACTTTTATCGCGCGTATCCTGTCGCACTCCTGCCCCCTTATATGCGCCACGCCGCAAATTTCTGTAGGCGAACTGAAATACGGCGCAATTGCCGCAAGCGTGAGGGCTTGGTCCGAAAAAGCCGACGCGTCGATTTTACCGCCGTCAAAACTTTGCAATAATTTTATAAACTTTGCATCGCCCTGCAAACTATTTTGCATAACGCCGTTAACCGATACGGAGGTACCCAAAATTCTGTTCATTGCATAGAAATAGCAAGCTGCGGAAACGTCGGGTTCTATGCGGTAACGCTTTGGCTGATACCTGCCCTCAACCGTAAAACTTGCGTCGCTTTCCGTCACGTTTACACCGAACGACCGCATTACGTTTTTAGTCATATCCACATAATCTCTGCCGTGCTTTCCGCAAACTTTGATTTTAACGGTCCTGTCTGCGCACGGTGCGCTTAATAAAAGCGCGGACAGAAACTGACTGCTTTTACTCACGTCCACTTCTATATCGGCGTTTGCGTTTGCCGTGCCGTAAATTATAAACGGGTATTCGTTTTCTCTTTCCAAAAACGCGAACTTTGCGCCAAGCGCTCTCAGCGCGCCGATAAGCGGCGCAACGGGACGGGTACGCATCTGCGCCGAACAGCGCAGCAAAAACTCGCCCTCGCAAAGCGACAGAAAGGCAGGCAGAAACCGCGCCGCAGTGCCTGCGCTGCCGACGTCGAGTTCGGCGTAAGTTTTTGGCAGTCTTCCGCCGCAGCCCTCTATTTTTAAAGTATTGCCGTCACGGCTGTGGTTGATGCCGAGATGCGAAAGACAGTTTAAAAAAGTGCGGCAGTCATCGGAAAACTGCGCGCCGTAAAGCGTGCTTACGCCGTCCGCAATAGCAGCGATAAGCATTGCGCGCGCCGTAATTGATTTTGAACCGGGCACTTCGACACTGACGGGGTTGCAGTTGGTTTTACCGTAGATGTTTTTTACCGCAAAATTCATTTTCTGCGCCTTAATATGTCGCCGCGGCTTAAATCGAACGGGCAGTTTATCGTATATTTTTCCTGAACGAGTTTGCAGTCCTCAACTCTTTCCCCGTTACCCTTAAACGCGGTTTCAACTATAAACGACTTGCCGAAATTCTGCGACGGCGAAAGCACTTCCAGCCTGTCGCCCACCGCAAACCTGCCGCGCATCTCAACTACGGCTATGCCGTCTCCGCCGCTTAGTACGTTTCCGATATAGTCGCAGTCGCCCTTTGCCTGACTGTCCGAATAATTTACGGTTCCGGCATTTTTTCCGAACGCGTATGCGCAGGTGTAGTCGCGGTGAGCAGCGGTCAAAAGTTCGCGCTCGATCTCTCTCCCGTAACCGCCGTCTATACAGCGGCGGTATGCGTTTATTACCGTTGCAAGGTAATATTCGGACTTCATTCTGCCCTCTATTTTAAACGAGCATACGCCTGCCTGCTCCATCTCTTTGAGGTGTGCGGACATATTCAAATCCTTGCTGTTTAAAAGATAGGTTCCCCTTTCGTCCTCCTGAATATCCAGCCAGCCGCTGTCCGAAAGCGCGTCCTTTTTCCTTACCGAATAGTTCCACCTGCAAGCCTGAACGCATTCGCCCCTGTTGGACGGGCGGGAAGCAAGGTAATCGGACAAAAGGCATCTGCCCGAATAGGAAATGCACATCGCGCCGTGAACGAACGCTTCAAGCTCTATCTCGGGAACGAACGCGTGAATTTCGGCGATTTCTTCCAAAGACAGTTCGCGCGCAAGCACAACACGCGCTGCGCCCTGTTCGCTCCAAAATTTTACGGCGTACTTGTTGGTCAGATTCGCCTGCGTGGAAATATGAACGTTTAATTTGGGCGCACTCTTTTTCGCCGCGTAGACTGCGCCGCTGTCGGAAATTATTGCCGCGTCAACGCCTGCCGACTGCAAGAAAGCAAAGTAATCTTCCAAAAGCCGCATATCGGCGTTTTTCGCAAAAATGTTTGCCGTTATATACAGTTTTTTATTCTGCGAGTGCGCAAGCTTTGCCGCACTTATAATTTCGTCACGCGTGAAATTGTCCGCAAACGAGCGCAAAGAAAAGTCTTTGCCGCCTGCATAAGCCGCGTCCGCACCGAAATAAAAAGCAGTTTTAAGTTTTGATAAGTTGCCCGCAGGGGCTAAAAGTTCTGTACTCATAATTTTACCGATACGGCAAGTCCATCGCCGACGTTTAAAATAGAGGTGGAAAGTTGACCGTCGTTTATGACGGCTTCTACGTATTCGCTTATGTGCTTAAACAGCATCTGGCGCTTTGTGGGGACTTGCGTCTGCCCTGTCAGCCAACCGAAAAGAAGTACGTCGTCCGCAATCAGCAGACCTCCGCGTTCAAGCAGATTTTTAAGTCGCGGCAGATACTTTATATACTGCACTTTTGCACAGTCCATAAATATGAAGTCGTATGTTCCGTCAAGCATATTTATCGCTTCGCCCGCATCGCCCAGAATTGAACGCACACGCATATCAACGCCGAAGCATTTAAAATTTTCGTTTGCCTCTTTATAGAAATTTTCGTTTCTCTCTACCGTCGTCAAATGCGCGGCAGGACATACTTCAAGCATAGCTATCGCGGAAATGCCCGTCGCCGTGCCCAATTCAAGAATTCTTTTGGGCTGAACGGCGCGAAGCTGCATCGTCAGAAAGTTCAGCGTTTCATCGTCGGCAGTCGGTATACTCCTTTCAAATGCGCTTCGGCGCAGACGTTGCAGTCCGTCAGAAATGCGCGGCAGGTTGAATTTTGCCGTTGCCGAATGCCGCTCCCCCGAGGAAGTATCGAAGTGGGCGTAATCGAATTCGTCCATTGCATTTACCCTTAGCTTTAAATCTCTATAACAACCGGCACAATCATAGGCGACTGCTTAGTCTTTTTCATCAAATAGTTGCGCAAACTTTTTTTAATTTGTTTTTTAAGCTCTGCCGTGTTGGAGGGGTTTACCGCGTCTATGGCGCGAAGAACAACTTCACGGATTTCCTTATTGTAATCGCGGTGGAAGCCGAATACAAAGCCGCGCGAGTCAATTTCGGGTTCCCCTACTACTTCTCCGCCGGATACGGCTACGGTAACGATAAACAAACCCTCTTCGGAAAGTTTAAGTCTGTCCTCTATTACCATACTGTCGTTTTCGTCCTCGATGCCCTCGCCGTCGATTAAGCGCGAGCCTGCCTGTACGCTTGCCGCCCTCTTTAAGCCGTGAGGCGTTACCTCTATACAGTTGCCTATTTCCGCAATAAGCATTTTATTCTCGGGCATTCCCATTTCACTTGCAAGCTGCAAATGTTTTTTAAGGTGCCTGTATTCGCCGTGTACGGGAATAAAGTATTTTGGCTTTAAAAGGCTGTGCATAATTTTATGCTCTTCACGGCAGGCGTGACCGGAAACGTGGATTTTTTCAAGGCTTTCGTATACGACTTCCGCGCCCAGCTTGTATAGGTTGTTAATCACCCTGTAAACTAATTTTTCATTGCCCGGTATGGGCGTTGCCGAAATAATAACCGTGTCGTTTTTACCGACTGTTATTTGTGAGTTTGCGCCGTTTGCCATACGGGTAAGCGCGCTCATCGGCTCGCCCTGACTGCCCGTAGAAATAACGAGAATTTCCCCGTCGCGCATATTTTTAATTTTTGCAATGTCGATAAGCGCACCGTCGGGAATGCGTATTTCGCCTATCTTTTCAGCCGCTTCCAGAACGTTGTGCATACTTCTGCCCGAAAGCGCCACTTTTCTTTTATGCTTGACCGCAAGGTCGATTATCTGCTGTAAACGGTGAACGTTTGATGCAAACGTAGCAACAATTATTCTCCTGCCCTCGTTTTCCGCAAAAAGCCTGTCAAGCGTGTTACCGACAACGGTCTCGCTCATAGTATAACCCGCGCGTTCGATGTTGGTGCTTTCGCCCATATACAGAAGAACGCCGGCCGCGCCTATTTCGGAAATAGTCTTTAAGTCTATCGTCTGCCCTGCAACGGGGGTTAAATCTATTTTAAAGTCGCCGCTGTGGAATATAGTTCCGTAGGGCGTTTCTATTGCAAACGCCACCGCGCCCGCTATCGAATGGTTGACGTTGACGGGGCGGATTTTAAAACACCCCATTTGCAACGTCTGCCCTGCCGTAAGCACTATTTCCTTTGCGTCGTTAATTCTGTGTTCACGAAGTTTGTTATCCACGAGCGCAAGGGTCAGCTTAGTCCCCGCAACGGGAACTTTAAGTTCCTTTAAAAGGTAAGGAACGCTGCCGATATGGTCCTCGTGCCCGTGCGTTAAAATAAGTCCGCGCACTTTCTTTTTATTTTCGACAAGATAAGTCACGTCGGGAACAATCAAGTCTATACCCGGCGTTTCGTCCGTAGGGAATATCGCGCCTGCGTCTATTACCAGAATGTCGTCGCCGCATTCTATCGCGGTCATATTTTTGCCTATTTCGCCTACACCGCCGAGAAATACTATTTTAAGCGGCTTCAACTTTTTTCCGGCAATCTTTCTGTCTGCCGGCCGTTTATTTACCGCGCCGTCCTTACGCGGCTTCAAAATCACTTTCTTTTCACCGCCCTTCTGAACGCGAACGGGCTTGCCCGTCGGTCTGTGCGGTTTTCTTATATTTACTTTTTCTTCCAATTTATCACTCCTATATGAGAATTAAAAGGGGTCGGCAATAACCCACCCCTTTAATAATTCTTTGGTTACTTTTTCCTTACGTCTTTAACGAGTCCGTCCTCTATAAGTTCGGCTATCGTTTCGTAAGGGTACATTGCCGCGTAGTCACGCTCGGGTACTTCTCTCTTTTCGCCGGCGCGCTTTGCAAGCATTTCGTCGATAAGCCTTATCGCCTTTCTCACGCCGAGAGGGGATTTGACTTTAATCATCATCGGCGTACCGAAAACCGACTTGTTGTCGGAAACGTCCGCGTGATGGTATACCGACGTCTTATATTCGTTGGGGTCAAGCGCAAGATATATGACGAGGGTCTTGCCGCGTATTTTCATTCTTGCAATTGTTTCTCTGCCCTTGTTGAATCTTTCATTGCCCCAGGCAACGTTGGAGTTGACCTTCTTGTACGACAGCAACGCGTGCTTAACTGCACCGTAATACTGCTTGGTATTGTCGTCGCTTTGAATAATTCTTGCAATAAAGCTGCGGTTATACTTCATCATATTCTCGAAGTCTACGCCGTTTTCAAAGTCGCCGAATTCACCGGGCATACGTTCGTCTTCGGAGAAATTGTCCATATCGAGCGCACTCAAAAGGAAATCCCCGTCGTCCTCTTCGTCCTCTTCCTCAACCGTTGCAATGGGTTTTACAAGGTCGCTGACCGTGACCAGCTCCTGCTCATCATATTCGGGTTCGGCAGTCTGTGTCGCCGCGGTTTCTTCGGTCGTCGACATTACCGCGCCGCCGATAAGCATATCCTTGATTGCGTCAACGCCGCCTTCAAGCCTTTCAAGGCGTTCGCTGTCCTCACTGTCAGTCGTTCCGCCGAGCATGGTATTAAGCTTTTCAAACTCTTCCTGCAACTTGTCAAGCCGCGCGTTGGTTTCAAGCGAAAGTTCGCCCTCCACAAGCTGAGCTATCTTTGCAATTTCGCTTGAAATTCTGTCCATACGCTCGTTGGAAATTACGGGAACGTCACCCGAAACATATTCGGAAATTTTCTTTATATCGTAAGCAACTTTGTCAAACTGTTCGTAAAGGCGAACGTTGAATTCGGAGTTGGGCTGCTCTCCGTTGGCAACAACGCCGGAAACCGCTAAGCCCGCAACCATTGCGTTAATCTTTCTGATATTGTCCTCTACGCTGTCAAATCGTGCGGCAACGCCCTTTTCAACTTCCGCAGCAACAATTTCGGAAAGCTTTGTATAGTCCTCTTCGGTAGCGTCCTCGTACTCTTCTTCCGCGTATTCCTCGTCACTGCCGGAAATAAGCTCTGTAAGCGTGTTTATCTTTTCTTCTACGCTGTCGAAGCGCGCCGAAACAATTTCCGATAGACGCGCGTATTCGCCGTCGTCTTCCACGGCATATTCTTCTTCGCCGTCGGTTTCTTCGATTATTTCATCTTCGGTTTCCGCGCCGTCCTCTTCGTCTGCATATTCTGTTTCTTCCTCTTCAACCGTCATAAGTTCGGTGAGGGAAGTAATTTTCTCTTCTACGCTGTCAAAGCGCGAAGAAAGGTTGCTTTCCATCTGCGTAAGCATCTCGGAAATACGTGCGTACTCCTCTTCGGAAATATCCTCTTCCGGGTACTCGGCTTCGCCGTCTTCAACCTCTGTATATTCTTCTTCGCCGTCGGCTTCTTCAACGGTTTCCTCTGCGGCTTCTTCGGCTTCCTCTTCTTCGGGTTCCTCTTCTTCGGGTTCCAAGAGTTCCTGTATTCTTGCAATGCCGTCTTCAAGTCTGTCAAAGCGGACTTCCAGTCCGTCTGCCGACACGGAGTCAAACGCGCCGTCGCCTTCTTCGACTTCTTCAAAGGCGCCGTTTTCAAACATTTCGGTAAGCGAAGTAAGTTTTTCTTCTACGTTGTCAAGCCTTGAAGATACGCCCTTTTCGATTTCGCAAGCGACAATTTCCGAAAGATGCGAATAGTCCGCATCCTCGTATTCGACGCCGCTATCAACCTGCTCGGCGGTTACATCCTCTTCGACTACGATATTTGAAACGAGTTCGTAAATTTTAGCAATATCTTCTTCGACCTTATCAAAGCGAGGCGCCGTCCCTTTTTCGATTTCGGTTGCAACCACTTCGGCAAGCGAAAGCTCTTCCTCCCCTTCGATTTCCTCTTCTTCGGGTTCCTCGACTTCTTCGTCCGCATCGGACTCTTCTTCGAAGTATTCTTCTGTTTCTTCCTCTTCTTCGGGGGTCAGCATCTCCTGAATTCTTGCAATGCCGTCCTCGATTCTTTCCAAACGTACGTCAACGCCGTCAGTCTGCTCTTCCCCGACGTCTTCAACGTACTCAATTTCCTCTTCGCCCTCTGCGGTTTCTTCCTCGGCGGGTTCCAGAAGTTCCTGCAACCTTGCAATGCCGTCCTCAAGCCTGTCAAAGCGGACTTCGATATCGTCCGTATGCTCTTCTTCGCCCTCTGCGGTTTCTTCCTCGACGGGTTCCAGAAGTTCCTGAATTTTTGCCAAACTCTCTTCAAGTTTTGCAAAACGGGCTTCCGTATCCTTTCCGACTTCTTCGGTAACGATAGCGGTAATTTTGGAAATTCCGTCGTCGTCTATGGTAAGGTCGTAATCGCTTTCCTGCTGACGCTCGATTAAACGTTCGGTAATTTCGTTGCAGATTGCCTCGCTGTCCAAAGTGGGCTGGGGCATAGCGGAAACTACGTCTATGACCGCGCCCGTAACTTTGTCCGCAATTTCTTCGGTATCGAATTCGGGCAGGTAGTTTGAAAGAACCGCCGCCGCTTTGTCCGCAATGGCGTCCTCGTTTATTCCCGCAACGGTAATCTTTTCGCTGATGCGCTCAGCCATATCCTCGTAGTCGGGCGCGTTTGCCGCGTTCAGATCGAGAATATCTCTCAGCTTATCCGCAATGATATCGGAAATTACCTGATAATCGAGTTTTTCCGTAATTTCTTTGGTTATCGACGCGCACCCGGCGTCGTCGACGAGAATTTCAAAGTCTTCGGGTTTAAGACTACCGACTTTGAGCGCGATAGAATCCGCAAGTTCTTCCTGATCGATATTGACGTCCGCAACCGCAGGGGCGCTTTCGGCGATAACCGCCTCGATACGCGACGCAATTTTTTCTACGAGCGCATCGTCGTCAAATTCAACCGTGTCCGAAGTAACTTCGTTTTCGGAAGTAATATTAAGTCTTTCCGCGATTGCGTCGGCAAGCGCCTGTTCGTCGATTTCGGCAGGTACGGAGGCAACCGTTTCAACCGAATTGAGTCTTTGTGCGATTGCGTCGGCAAGTGCCTGTTCGTCGATTTCGGCAGGTACGGAGGCAACCGAAGTTGCGGCAACTTCATTAGAGGAAAGTCTTTCTGCAAGCTTATCCGCAAAAGCGTCCTCGTCGATGGGCTTAGCTTCGCAGACGATTTCACCCACCCTGTCCGCAAGCATATCGGCAAGCGCCTCTCTGTCAAGCGGCTCGGCTTTTGCTTCGGTAACTATCTCTCCGACCTTGTCGGCAAGTTTTGCGACTATCGCGTCCTCGTCGAAAGTCTGCTCCGCAGGCTTAACGTCGATAAGCGCTGCAACCTCTTCGGCTATTTTCTGCGTATCTATCTCCGCGCCGACCTGTTCGGGCATTATAATCTGCTCCGCAACCTTAGACGCAATATAGTCGGGCGAAACGTTTTCGCGCACGGAAAGAATGTCCGCAACTTTCGAAGCGAGTTTGTCGTAGTCGATTTCGGCAGGCTGCACGGGCGAGGGGTATGCCGCCGCAGGCTGCGGATATACGTTGACGGGCTGCGTACGCGCGCTTTCGATACCGAACTGTTCTACGCGCATCGAAAGAATTTCAAACTTGTCGGCAAGCATTGAATGCGCGCCCTCGTTTTTGCGCACGCTTTCCATAATGCGGTCAAGTCTGTCCATAATCGCCGTGCCGTCCATTGCCTGAACGGGTTTGGCGTTGTCCACCGCTACGGCGTCAATCTTGTCGTAGAGAATGGCGAACTTTTCATTTAAATCGCCTTCGGCTTTACCCGTTGAAATCGCGTCTATACGCGCCGTCATTTCGGCAAGGCGGTCGTAAATTTCGTTTAATCTGTCGGCAAGCTCGTAATACTCTTTTCCGACGGCAGGCTCTTCCGGAGACTGAGCTTGCGTTTTTAAACCTATCTCGTTAAGTTTTTCGGCAAGTCCCGCGTAAATATTTTCGCTCTGTTTCGCAAGGTACAAAAGCTCCTGCTTCAAAGCCGAGTTCTCCGCGTGGAGCTTATCGAACATTTCCGTGCTGTGTTCTAAAAGCGAGGACGCCTCCTGACTGTTTTTATTGCAAAGCTCTATCGCTTCGTCGATGCGTGAAATGGCAAGCTTAGTCTGCTCGCCAAGTTCCTCCTGTTTGGAAACTATCGTCTGAGTGCTTTGAATAAGAACGTCTGCTTTTTTAGGCGCGTTTTGGTCGTGCTCACGGTCACGGTCCTGCTCGTATTCAACGTCGTTATTATCGTATGACATTTGTACCCCTTCTTTTACTCCGCCTGCGCGGTTATGGAATGTATTTGATTTCTTATTATAGTTTACACTATAAAAACGAAAAAGTAAATATAATTCTCAATTTATTTTAGCTGTTTTTAAAAAATATTTGCGTTAAACAGGGCATATTAGGGGGGCAATTTGATTTTTGACCCTTTTCTCAGGCTAAATTTACCAAAAAAGCATAATTAGCCGCAATACGTGCATAATAATAAAAAATTATTTTAAGAGGTGCTTTATGGCAAAGAAAAAAATAATCAAGCTAAGCGACGCACAGTATTACGAATATATTTTAAGTTTGAAGGACAACGGTGCGCCACAAAACACGGACGGCGAAAAGATAGTTCCGGACAAGATTAATGACGGAAATTGACGAAAGGCGGTCGGTGCACCGCCTTTTATTTGTATTCTAATAACATTTTTGGAAAAAATTTTACAAAATCTATTGCATTATTGAATAACATAATGTATAATATAATCTCAATTAAATTAAAGTGAGAGTAAAAAAAATGATTAAAGTAAAATTTAACGACAAAACAGTTTCCGTAAAAGAAGGGACAAGAGTTTTAGACCTCGTCGAAAGCAAAGACAGAAAAAGACTCGTTGTATGCCAGGTCGGAGCGCAGGTCAAGGAGCTTAATTATAAGCTGTCGGAAAAGAACGACGGTATGACGGTGCAGCTTCTCGGTTTAAGCAATGCGGAAGCAAGCAGAGCTTATGAAACGAGTTTGAGATACATTATCGCAATGGCGTTTTATAATATCTATCCCGACATAAAGGTAAGGTTTTCTTACAATATTTCACGCTCGGTGTCCTGTCAAGCGCTGACCAAAAACTTTAATATGTCGCGCGCGGTAGAGGCCATTTCAAAAGAAGTAAGGCGCATAATCGAAGCCGACCTACCCATCGAAAGAGTGACGGTAACTATCGAAGAGGCAACTGAGATATATAAAAAGTTTCACCTCGACGACAAAATCGAAATTCTCAAATACCGCCCCGAAAGCACCGTTCACCTCTATAAGTGCGGCGATTATTACAATTATATGCACAACTATATGGTACCCTCTACCGGCTGCATACACAGCTATACCATAACGCCGTACAGCCCCGGTATTATAATACAGTATCCGCGCCACGAACTTGATGCAAATATCCCCGATTTCGAGGAAGAATCAACCTACGGCAAGACCCTTCAAAAGGCCTTCACCTGGGCAGAGAAAGCAAAAATTCAGACAATAAACGACATCAACCGCAAAGTCGAAAGCGGAGCCACACTTGAATTCGTGCAGATGTGCGAAGCACGTCACAATAAACAGCTTGCAGAACTCGGCGACGCGATTGCCAGCGACATCGAGGACATCAGGCTGGTTGCAATAGCAGGCCCCAGTTCAAGCGGTAAAACAACATTCTGCAACAGACTGAGAATAGAGCTTTTGTCGCGCGGCATAAACCCCGTCACCATTTCAATGGACGACTATTATTTTGAAAAGAACATAATCGCTAAAATTCAGAATAAGCCTTTGGACGACCTCGACCTCGAACACATCAACTGCCTTGATATAGAGCTTTTCAATAAGGATCTTTTCGACCTGATTAACGGCGAAGAAGTCACCCTCCCCCGTTTCAATTTCCAGACGGGCAAGCGAGAAGCGGGCAAGAAGATAAAAGTCGACCAAAACGTGCCCATTATTATAGAGGGCATACACGCGCTCAACGAAAAGCTTACGCAGTCGATACCCAAACATCAGAAATTTAAAATTTACATTGCACCGCAGGCTCAAATGAATATCGATAACCACTCACCCTTATCCGTTACAAACGTAAGACTGATAAGACGCATAGTGCGCGATATGAAATTCAGAAACTGCCCCGCCGCAATGACCATCGATATGTGGCAGTCGGTCAGAAACGGCGAATTCCGTTGGATATACCCCAATCAGGAAAACGCGGACTACGTATTCAATTCAAGTCTGGGATATGAGCTGTGCGCCCTCAAAAAACAGGCAATGGACGCTTTGCAGGCAATTAAGCCGACCGACCCTCAATACCTTGTCGCAAACAGACTTATCAAAAACTTAAAGTATTTCCGACTTATCGACGATTACAGCATGATTCCCTGCAACTCACTTTTAAGAGAGTTTATCGGCGGAAGCTGTTTCGACGTATAACAACCAAAATTAAAAGCACCGTTCTACGGTGCTTTTTTATTACAGCAAAATACAGATTACGCCGCCCTTGCCGTCGTTGATTATTCTCGTCATTGCCTTGCGCATTTTTGTTTTGGTTTCGTCGTGCATACCAGAAACTTTACCCGAAAGCCCTTCCTTGACCATTCCGCGCAGCGACTTGCCGAATACGTTGGTTTCCCACATTCCGTCGGGGTTGGTTTCAAAACCGTTCATCATCCCCTCCACAATGCCTTCCGACTGACGCGCACTGCCCATTATGGGACTTACTTCTCCCGTGACGTCGACTTTGACTATATGGTAACTCGGCGCGGTGGCTTTCAGCTTTATTCCGACGCTGCCGCCCTGCCTTACAACCTGAGGTTTTTCAAGACTCATATCAGTGTCGTCGGGCTGAACTATGCCGTAGCCGTTGATTTTGGCGCACTCGAACGCATCCTTGATTTTATCGTAACTGCGCTTCGCGTCCGAACTTGCCCTGACGAACCGCATAAGAGAACATTCGTCCGCAATAGCGTCGCCGGCAATTTCGGAAAGCATACTGAAATAAATTCCTTCCTTTGCCGTGAGGGTAATTTCTATTTTACCGTTCGCCAAATCCATATTGACGGAGAATTCGCTCTGCCAATACTCGCAGCCGGTCAGCATATCATCGAACGAGTCCTTCATTTTGCATATTTTGGGAGCAACCGCGCGAACCCTGCCCAAAAGCTCGTTTACGGCAGAACATTCGGGCGAAAGATAGCGCATCCATTCGGGGATGTGAATATCAAGAGAAGTAACGGGAAATTCAAACGCAGCCGAACGCAGAATTTCCGAAACGGAGTCGGACGGCACGCTGCCCGAATTTACGGAAATAACCGCAACCGAATATTTCTGTTCAAGCTCTGCTTTGAGCGTTGACGATTTGCCCGTCAGAACTATAATAAAGGGTTTATTTGCTTTTTTAAAAGAATTGACCGCACCCTCCTCCGCCGCAGCGTCTCTGCCGTCGTCGGAAGTAACCACCATTCCGAACGAAGCGTTTTGAACCTCGTCCGAAAAGCGGACTTTCAAATTACCTTCGGCAAAAGCCGCCGTCAACTTATCCGTAAGCGAAGCTGTGCCAACCTCCTTAACCCCTATACAAATATCACCGCCGCACCTTGCCGCTATGTCCTCGTAAACTTTATTATCAAGCATATCCGCCTCCGCAAAAACTATGTGTATAACTAATTTATTGCGCCGTTTACGCTTTTAGAACGAAAAATTAAAAAAAATGCACCGGCGTTTTTACGCAGGCGCACATATATTTATTTGGTTTTGAGAACTTCGCGGTAGAAGCCGTCCATTTCGGCCTTTGTCTTAAACACCGCAATGTACATCATGTTTCCCATTGCGCCGCTCAGAACGTCGGGTATGCGTGAAACGGCTTTAATTGCGGAACCGTATTTTTCGGTTACTTGATTTTCGCTTAACGCAAAATCCTTGCCGTCGCGTCTTCCAGCAAATGCGCAATAATATGTATTGCCGCACTGCACCAGACTGCTGCCGTAAGCCATTACGTCAGCCCAGATTTTATAGACGTTGGTGCTGTTTGCATAGTTCATCATATCGGGTGAAAATCCGCCGCTGGGGCGCATATTCACTTCCAGCGCAACCACGTCGCCCTTCTTTCCGAGTCGCTGGTCGCGCGTAAGACGGAAAAATTCAAAGTGAACGAACCGGTTTTTAACCTTGAACGCTTTAAGCGTTTTTCTGCCTGCCTCGCGTATATCTTCGGCAAGCTCGTTGACTATGTAAAACGCGCAATTATCGTTATCGTTTACAATATCCATAAGCGAATTGGGCGTAACGTTACCCGTCTCAAATACGGGGTTGCCGTCGCCGTCTACTATGGCGTCGTAGGTGTTTACCTCGCCGTCAACGTATTCTTCCATTATATACTGAACGGGCAGCTGGTGTTTTAAAAACTCTTTAAGACCGCTTTCATTATTAATTCTGTGAGTATCGTTTGCGCCGACGCCGTTGTCGGGCTTGACGATAACGGGATAACCGACTTTGTCAATAAAGGACAGACAGCCTTTCAAACCCTTTACAAGGTGATACCGCGCAACGGGAACGCCCGCCTTTTGATAAAACTTTTTCATTTGGGACTTGAACTTGATTTTTTTGATATCCCTTTGAACAAACCCCGTCTTTACGTTGAATTCAGTGCGCAGCATCGCGTCGCGTTCAAGCCAGAATTCGTTATTGCTTTCGATAAATTCAATTTTGCCGTATCTGAAAGTAAAGAACGCTACGGCGCGGAAAACCTCGTCGTAATTTTGAAGATTGGAAACCCAGTAATATTCGCCGAGCGAATTTTTAAGGTCGTCGCTAATCTGATTATAAGGACAGTCGCCTATTCCCAAAACGTTGAACCCGTTGTTTTTAAGTTCCCTGCAAAACTTCCAATAGTTGTCGGGGAAATCCGGTGAAATAAAAATAAAGTTTCTCATAAAACCACTCCTTTTAATGAATTTATCGCCGCAGACGTTAAATAACATATTTATTATATTATAGTATAGACTAATTTGCGCCGTCGAATAAGCCGTTTGATAAAACCTGCATAAAGAAAGGTATCTGCCTTTCCCAGCTTGCCTCGCAATGGGTTCCGCCGGGAACCACGCGCGCCGTCACAAGTACTCCTTTGTCGATAAGCGCCGCCGCAGCCGACGCAAATGCCGCTTTTGAAAGCCCTGCCCTGCCGAATTCTTTACTGCCGTAATCGGTATAAAGCACGGTATCTTTCCCAAACCTGCCGCCCGAAATACATTCTTTCATTTTGTCGCCGTATACCCAAAGGCTGGGCGACAGCGCGGCGCCGCAGGAAAAAAACTTATTGTACCTTGCAAGCGCGTAAACCGTCATAAGTCCGCCCATCGAACTCCCCACAATCGCCGTATGCGCCCTGTCGGGCAGCGTACGGAAATTCCCGTCTATAAAGGGCTTAAAAGAATTCACAAGCCAGTCCATATACTTTTTGCCCCTGCCTTTGACGTATCCGAAATGTTTGCTTTGGAAATCTATCGGTGAATATTCCGAAAGGCGTTCGTTGCCCTCGCGGTTGCACTCAACCGCCGCAACTATCACAGGGGTGCGCGTTTTATCGAGATAATCGGAAAGCCCCCAGCTTTTGCCGTAGGTCGCTTCGTCGTCGGAAAACAGGTTATGTCCGTCGAACATATACAGCACGGGGTAACGCCTTTCGCTGCCGAAATAATCTTCGGGGAGATAGGCGTACGCCCTGCGCTTTTTACTGCCGGTAAGCGCAGGAATTTCAACTTCCCAAACTTCAACCATTTGCCGAACCTGAATGTTTTTCTATAAATTCAAGCACGTCCGCGCAAACTTCGTCTTTGCAAAAATCATTTAATATTTCGTGACGCGCGCCGTCGTAAAGCTTAACGGAAACGTCTGCAATATCCGCCTCTTCAAATTTCTCTGCGGCTTTTTTGACGCCCTTGCCGTAATCGCCTACGGGGTCGTCCGCGCCTGCCACGAAATAAACGGGCAAATCCTTAGGCACCGCCTCAATCGTTTTTTTGGAACAAGCCTGTTTGATTATATTGAATAATATATTATAACCGTTATTTGTAAACGAAAAACCGCAAAGCGGATCGGCGTTGTACGCCGTGATATTCCCCTCGTCTTTGGACAGCCAGTCGTTTTCCGTTTTCGGGGGTTTAAACTTATTGTTGTAACTGCCGAACGCAAGCTTTTTTATAAGTTTACTTCTGTTGTGCCAGCCGCAAAAAAGCGCGTTAAGCCGAACGACGGAAAGCGCAGAATTCAATGTAAAACCGCTTTTAAAACCGGTCCCCATTATTATCGCGCCGTCAAAGTCCTTGCCGAAAAGAGAGATATATTTACGGCAAAAGAACGAACCCATACTGTGACCCAGAATAAAATAGGGCTTACCCTCAGTCTGCTTTTTAACGGCAAGCTGCAAGGCCCGTATATCTTCGATAACAATGCTCGTTGAGCGCTGTTTGTTAAAATAACCGAGTTCGTTTTCGCTTAGCACGGATTTCCCGTGTCCCAAATGGTCCTCCGCACAGACGAGATAGCCGTGTTTGTTCAAAAATTCTGCAAACGGAGCATATCTTCCGGCATATTCCGTCATACCGTGTATAATCTGCACTACGCCTTTAATTTCGCCTTCCGGACGCCAGATACAGGCGTGAATGGTCGTTTGCCCGTCGTGCGAGGGATAAAAAATATCTTTCATTTTCCGTAAACCTCCCGATATATATTTTTTGAATTATCGCGTAAAATCTGTCTTTCGCCGCGCTCTATTTCGTGTATGCATTTTATAACCGCATCCGTGACGGGCGTGTTTACGCCGAACTTGTTGCCAAGTCTTGAAATTATGCCGTTAACAAACTCTATATCGCACCGCCTGCCTGCCGATAAATCCGCATACATACCCGAAACAAGCGACTTATGCCCGCGCATCGCAAACGGCAGAAGCAGCCTTGCAAACCATTCTTTTACCTTATTTTTGCACTGGAAAATCTTGACTATATCGTGTCCCTGCATAGGTGCAATCTCAACGCCGCACTGTTTTGCGACAGCAAACGCCTCGTTTAAAAGCGCCAGCGAAAGACGTTTGGAATACCTTTCTTTAGTAACCTGCCCGAACGTCATTCCCGTCAATGCGGAAAGCGGCGAGAACGCCGAATTTATTACCAGCTTAGTCCAGCGTACGTTGAAAAAGTTTTTCTCTACCGTCACTTTGCCCGCACATTCAAGGTATTCTTTAACGGGTTCAATCCATTTGCTGCCGCCCTGCATAGAGCCGAGTACAAAATGCATTTTTTCTTTTTTGGAAGTAAGCTCTACTTCGCCCATTCCGACGGTAGTCGCGCCCCAGACCACAACGCAGCCCAAACACCTTTGCGCCCCGACCGCCTCTACCACGGAAGGCTCCGGCAGTCCGTTTTGCATTGTGCAAATTACGCCGTCCTCCGCGAGATAATCGCTCAACGTCGACAAGATTTTAGGATTTTCACGCTGTTTGGTCATAAGAAAAATTATGTCGTAAACGCCCGACATTTCGTCAGGTGTATATGCGTTGACGCGTACTGTAAAATCGGCGTTGCCTAAAACGTGCGCGCCGTGATTTTTCATTGCCTCAACGTGCTTTTTGTTGCGTGTAATCAAATCTATCTGTTTTCCGCTTGAAGATATGTATGCGCCGAGTATCGTCCCCATTGCTCCGGCGCCGTATATTGCAACTCTCACATTATTCCTCCGTAGGCGGTTTCCGCCATTTGTTTATATGCGCTTTCGCTCGGATGCAGATGGTCGCCGCTGTCAAAGCCCTGTTTGAATGCGAACGGGTTTTCGGCCGAGCAAAGATATTTCTCAAAGTCTATGTATCCGTCTGCGAAAGTATTTTCGCGTATAAGACGGTTGAATTCGTTTTTAAGTTCCTCTCTGAACGGCGCATAAGTGCGCCAGCCGTATATGGGCAGCAGCGTGCCCAAAAGCACTTTTAAATTATAGCTTTTTGCTATGCCGGCGTAAAATTTAAGCCCCTCTTCAAGCTCCTTTGCCGTCGGCAAATCGGACATCGGGCGGAAAGGGTTCACCTCTTCCCCGACAGGATGAATGATGTCGTTTATGCCCTGTTGAATAATTACCGTGTCTGCGCCGCTGACAGTTGATATTTCCCGTTCGAAACGGTTCTTGCCGCAAAGCCCGTAACTTTCGTAAGTTATGCACTTATACTCGCGCAATATGCGCGTTCCGCTTGCCGCGCGGCGTATTATCGCCGTATTGCCGCCCATACATTTTAAAGCCAGGTAATCGGGCCAACTCTGAGAAGTTATCGAATCGCCGTAGCATATTACCGCGCGGTTGGTATCGTCGGTTAAAGCATCGATACCCGTAAGAAAATAATAAGTTGAAATCGTGCGCGTATAGTCAAGCGGCAGCGGCGAAATTTTTGTAGTATCGCCGACCGAGAAAAAACCTTTGGAAAGCGGACCGGTTACGACCACGCCGGAGCGCATAAGAGTAAAATCTTTCAGGTAAATGCTTACCGCAATTACTTCTTTCGGCTGCAAATCAAAAGTTAACACGTCGGAAAAAAGTTCTTGCCCCGCTTCTATCGTTACGCTTTGTTTGCCCGAAAAGACAACTTCTTTCAGACTGTCCGTATCTATTTGCCTGTCAGTTGCGGCGGCAACCGTAACGGCGTTCAGCGTGACGGGTTCGGTTCCGCAAAAGTTCGAAAAATGAAGTCGGATTCTGCTCCCTTTAAACGGCGGAGTTATAAGATAGCGCAGCGTTATATTCTTTGCGTATGTTTCGGGGCGGTGCTCCGCAACCGAAGTTGCATTGCCCCAAATCGTTACCCATTTACTCATTGTTATATTGTAACACACATTTTCACATTTTGCAAGCGTTACGTCCGACCACTTGACCTTGCGCCGAAAAATAAGACCGAGCGCAACTTTTTGCGCTCGGCACGTTAATTAAACCGCTTTTTCTTTTATCTCTTTTTTTGCTCTGAGTCTGAGTCCGTAACCCGTGATTATCGGCGATATGATAAGCCAGATTGCCGCAAGAGTTATCAGAACGTAGACGATGATAGCGCCGACACTGCGAGGTTCCCGGAATATCCAACCAACTATATTGAAGTCGAAAATTCCGTATACGCCCCAGTTTACAGCACCGAGTAATACGAGAATGTAAGAAATAATATTAAAAAATAGCATACTAATCTCCTTGAAATTAATATGGCATTTTCACACAAAACTATTCGCCCGAATAAACGCTCGCTTTTAAAACGGCTATATACGGCAGCGAACGGTACTGCTCGTCATAGTCAAGACCGTAACCTATAACAAACTCGTCGCCGATGTCGAAGCAATTAAAGTCTGACTTTATGTCGTACTCGCGCCTCTCCTGCTTGTTTAAAAGCGTGACAATTACAACAGACGACGCCCCCCTTTCAAGCAAAAGAGCCTTTAAATTAGCAAGCGTAAATCCGCTGTCTATGATGTCCTCAACGATGATTACGTCTCTGCCCTTTACGTCGTTGTCCAAATCTTTTTTAATTTTCAGCTTGCCCGAAGATACCGTGCCCGAGCCGTACGAGGAAACCACCATAAAGTCAAGCTCGACAGGCGCCGTCAGATGCCTTATGAAGTCGGCGTAAAAAATTATACTGCCTTTGAGAATGCCCACCACAAGCGGCCGTTTGCCTTTGTAAAGTTGGTCAACCTGTTCCGCAACTTCCTTTATGCGCGATTTTAACTGTTGTTCGGTAAATATTATTCTTTCGCAGTCCTTATGCATATCGTCACTTCCCGACGGAATTAAGCCGTTTGTCGAAAACAAATTGTTTTTCTCCGTAAAAATCACTTATTTTTGCAAATATAAAATCGACGCCGGCGCCGTGCTTTTTCAATAGCTTTTTGGCAACTTCTTCATCAAGTTCTCCGTCGATTACTCCGGCATAGTAGTCGTCGGTTATTCCGTCCTCGCCGTAAAATTCTATGTCGACAGCGCTATCCATAACGGCGTAAAGTTTTTTAATAAACCGCTCGAACCCCGTCTCGGTCATCTTTGCCCAAACGCCGTCCTCACCCTCGTAGCCGTCGTCAACGTAGTCCCAGAATCTGATGGTATTGTCCTCGCCGTCTATTCTGACGGCGATGCTCTTTTCGGTTTTGACCGACTTGACATAGAAATATATCGGCTCGGGATATTTAAAGTCCGGGCAACTCAGCGAAAGACGGCTGTCACCCTTCAATTTGGCATAAAGCATCTTTTCGTATTTCTTTTCTACTTTGCGTATTTTCTCTATGTTATTCATAAGCACCTCTTAAAACTCGAATAATTCATTTTTCCTCACTCTTGTGTGCTTTGCGGAAACGCGAAGGCATTTTTCGCATTGGCTATCTTTCTGTATTTACCGAAAATAAAAATTTTCCCATAACTCTGTCTTAATCCTTATAAGCGCAACTTATGATGTATGCCGTGTTTTCGGTACTTTCGTCGATTTTGATTTTGTCGGAAATCTCTACGCCGCAGACGGCAAGCACCTCGTTGCCGTCCGCTATAAGCGGAATTCTGCCGCGCAGCCAAAGCGGAATTTTTATGTCGGTAAAATAATCGCCGAGGCTTTTCGTTCCGCCTCCGAATTTTTTGAATTTATCGCCGTCGCGCCTGAACCGTATTACAGCGGTCGGAGGCATTTCATCCAAGTCAAACTTTAAAGCCCCCTCACTCGGACGGTCGCTTATAATAAGCTTACACCCGCAGAATTCCGGCCCTTTATAATCGGAAAAAGCAATCTCACCGCTTAGAGAAATGCGGTCCGTCAATATTATTCTACCCTCTCCGCCGTACGCGGTCAAGCCCAGAAACTCAAATTTTTTGTTTTTCTCTGAAATTGACAAATTATACAGCCGCTGCAAGTGTTCACCCGTGTAGTCTATGCAGTTAAAATATTTAATCGCGCGTACCGCCGCGCGCTTAAAAACGACGGGATGACAGTTCGATATTTCAACGCCGTACGGAGTAACGGTCAGAATACCTCTCTCCTCTATCAGTGCCTGAAAATATTTTTCGTCTTCGAGAGCAAGCCGCGAAAGCCTGAATATATTGTTGACCGCACCGGGAACAGCCTTTTCAAGCTCCGGCAAAACGTTGCGCCTGATTTTATTGCGCGTATATCTGTCGGAAAAGTTGGTTTCGTCGTCGACGTAAGGCACACCGTTTTGTTTAATATATTCGTCTATCTGCTTACGCGTACAGCCAATCAGCGGATGAATTATTTTTTGTCCGTCGCAAATCCCCGTAAGTCCGGCAACCGCACTTCCGCGCGCCAGGTTGAATAATACCGTTTCGGCGTTGTCGTTCATATGATGCGCGGCGGCTACAAAATCGGCTCCTCCGTCAAGAGCGGCTTGATAACATTGTCTGCGCCATTCGCGCGCCGCCTGCTCCGTTTTTGCGCCGACGGAATTCCAAACGAATTGCAAAAGAGGAACTTTGCGCTCGGCGCACCACTTTGCAACGAACGCACTGTCGCGCTCTGAAGTACCCTTGCGGATTTTATGGTCGCAGTTGAGCGCGGATAAAATTATTCCGTGTTCGCGCATATGCGTGTATATGAAGTTGATAAGCGCCATAGAATCTCTGCCGCCCGACACCGCAACGCAAATGTGCTTGCCCGCATATACAGCCAAATCAATCATATAAAAATTATAGCACAATAAATTTGAAGTGGCAAGCAGGAAATATAAAAATATTTTCAAACGACAGAAAAACAGTTGACAAAACAATAATTATTTAATAAAATAAGAAAGCCTTTGATTAAGGCGGTTATCGCGGGGTGGAGCAGCCAGGTAGCTCGTCGGGCTCATAACCCGAAGGTCGCGAGGTTCGAATCCCGCCCCCGCAACCACTTACAAAATGAATAGATGCAAGCAAGACAAGAAGCACGCAGCTCTATTGCCGAAAGCGTACTAAGTTAAACAAAATACAAGTGCGCCGCCGTATTGCGACGCATATATTGTTTTGGTTATGGCGACGTAGCTTAGTTGGTCTATAGCGGCCGGTTCATACCCGGCAGGTCGGCGGTTCGAATCCACCCGTCGCTACCATTAAAACGGCGCGCAAGCGTTTACATATTAAGCTTTTTTTAAAGCTTATCCGGCCCGTTGGTCAAGCGGTTAAGACATCACCCTTTCACGGTGGTAACATGGGTTCGATTCCCGTACGGGTCACCAGACGAGGGGTATAAG
>CAJTQE010000015.1 GCA_910578655.1 uncultured Christensenella sp. | reverse complement strand
CTATAATAACCTTACTAAAACATTGAAGTCGGTTTCGCAGTACAAAGGCTATTCCGATGATTTTAGGTGAAATAAAAAGATACCTTCGCGACGGGAATTCATTGAGAGTTTCGCGTTCGATAAGGGATACCGCCTATCAGGTATTAAAAGTCAGGGAGAAATTAGAGGTTGACGACGAAAACGTGACCTATGACAAAATCGCAAAGGAAATGAATATTGCCGTATCCGAAGTTGCGTATGCGCTGGACGCTATTTCGGATCCCGTTTCGCTTTACGACCCCGTATACAATAAATCCGGCGACACGCTTTTGCTTATGGACCAGATTTTCGACGTCAAGAACAACGACGAAGTCTGGACGGAAAAAGCGGCGCTGTACGAGGCAATGCAGAAACTTGAAAAGCGCGAAAAGGAGATACTTCTTTTAAGGTATTTCGAGGGCAAGACCCAGACGGAGATATCGCAGGAGGTCGGAATATCGCAGGCGCAGGTTTCCCGCCTTGAAAAGAACGCACTGAAACAAATTAAAAAATGTATAGGTTAACAGACGGTACGGCTTAAACGCCGTATCGTTTTTTATAATTGATATTTGTTGACAAAGTGCGGCAAATGTAGTATCATAGGCGAGAAAACAAAATAGGTTTTTTGTGACAGATGAACGCTAAAAAGAAAATTCTAATAGTAGACGATTCGGAAATGAATCGTGCTTTGCTTGAAGATATGCTTTCTGAGGATTATGACATTCTCGAAGCCGAAAACGGACTTATCGCGTCGCGGATAATTCAGGAACAAGAGATGGACATCAGCCTGATATTGCTTGACATAGTGATGCCCGTGCTTGACGGTTTCGGGCTGTTGAAGCTGATGAACAAGAAGGGCTGGATAAAGAATATTCCCGTAATTATGATTTCGGCAGAAACGGCTTCAACTTATATGGACAAGGCCTACGGACTGGGCGCGGTTGACTACGTTTCCCGTCCTTTCGACGAGAGAACGGTTCGCCATCGCGTTGACAGCAACGTTATTTTAGGCGAAAAGCAGAAGGACTTGTCCTCGCGCCTTGCCGCTCAGATATACGAAAAAGAAAAAGACAACCGTCTTATGATAGAGATACTCTCGCATATAGTCGAGTTTCGTAACGGCGAAAGCGGACTTCACGTTCTGCACGTTCACGCAATAACCGAATTTTTGTTGCAAAAACTTGCTCAAAAGACAGATAAGTACGATTTAACGCCAAAGAAAATTGCTCTTATCAGCAACGCTTCCGCACTGCACGACGTTGGCAAAATAAGTATTCCGTCTGAAATACTGAATAAACAGGGCAAACTGACTGACGAAGAATTCGAAATAATGAAGTCGCACACCGTAGAGGGTGCGAAAATGCTTAAAGACATTACATACAGAAGTAACGAACCGCTTATTCATATAAGTTATGAAATATGCCGTTGGCATCACGAACGGTTTGACGGTAAGGGCTATCCCGACGGGTTAAAAGGTGAAGAAATTCCCATTGCGGCGCAGGTGGTTGCACTTGCCGACGTGTATGACGCGTTAACTTCGAAACGGGTATACAAACCGTCGCTGCCGCACGCAAAGGCGGTAGAAATGATTTTAAACGGTGCCTGCGGCGCATTTAATCCTTTGCTTTTAAACTGTTTTAAGGACTGCAACAAGGAACTTGACAAGAAATTGAAAGAAGTTTCTTTTGACGACGCAGTTGAAAACAGCATACAAAATTCGCTTGTACGGACGTTGAAAACGGAAGGTTCGGAAGCTTCGGAAAGAACTGTCAAACTTTTGGAGAGGGAGCGCAATAAATTCAAAATTCTGTCGTCGCTGTCCCGTGAGATAATCTTCGAATATAATGCCGTTCCGGAAATGATAATTTTATCTGAGTGGGGCGCGGAATATTTGGGATTACCTGCTAAAATTTTTAATCCTGCGGACAGTACGATAGGCAAAAAAGTTTTCACAAAGAAAGACTTTTCCGATTTATTTAAAAAAGTCAAACGGTCATCGCCGGAGAAACCGAGTATAATAGAAAAATATCTTTTGGATATCAAGGGCGTAAAAACCTGGTGCAAAGTTTACTTCCGTACGATGTGGAACGACGCAGATCCGCCGGAGCTTGAAGGCGGCATAGGCAAAATCGTTGACGTCAACGACGAGGTAAACGAAATAAAGTACCTCGAACTCGAAGTTGAAAAGGACTACCGTACGGGTTTATTGAACCAAAAGGCGGCAAAACAGAAAATAAACGACGCGCTCAGTCAATCCGGTAAAAAGTTTGCGCTTATTATGTTTGACTTGGACAACTTGAAACAAGCCAACGACAATCGCGGTCACCTTTTCGGTGACGAACTGTTGGAGCATATTGCTTCGGTTGCCAAAGAAAACACGCGCACCGAAGACATTGTTGCGAGAATCGGCGGAGACGAGTTTATCATATTTATGGAATATACCCGTTCGATAGAATCGCAGATTAAACGCATATTCAAATGTATCACCAGCAAGTTTGAGGAGTTTGACGTCAGCGTAAGTATGGGCGTTGCCTGTTCTGACGAAGCGACGGATGATTACGACAAACTTTTCGCAAAGGCGGATAGGGCGGCTTACTTCGTAAAGAATAACGGGAAAAACGCATACCGTTTTTACGATGCGTCGATGAAGGATATTTTACAATAACCGCAGGAGTTAATATGACTGTAAAAGAATGTTATGAAATAATGAAAGGTGACTATGACGACGTACTTAGCCGACTTAGAACCGACGAAAGAATTAAAAAGTTTTTAATTAAAGTTTTAAGCGACCCAAGCTTTTTACAGCTTTGCAGTGCAATGGAGAGTCAGAATATGGAAGAAGCTTTCCGTGCCGCGCATACTTTAAAAGGCGTCTGCAAAAATATGTCCATCACAAACCTTGCCTATTCCGCAAGTAACTTGACCGAAGCCCTTCGCGGCCGTCAGGAATACGGTGAGGATCTGGACGCTCTCTTCAAAAAGGTGAAGAAGGATTATGCGTTGACGATGGCTTGCATTCAAATGCTTTAATCTCGCTTGTATGCCAAATAAATAATATTTTGTTTTTAATTACAATTTCAAGTTTATATATAATCAGGAGTATTTCTTATGTTACAGAAATCAAAACTTAAAAAAGCTATCAATGCCAGCAGAAAAAAGATTTCTATGTTGGAGCAGAAGCGTACGCGTTCGCAGGCTGCGCTTGTGTATGCGCTTTTAAACCATACTACGCCCAACGATGCGGATATCGAATATTTTAATCAGTTTACCGTTCAGATTGAAAGCGAACGTGCACATATGCACGAGCTTATGGCTGAGCTTGACAAGCTGTCTTAATCTGTTTTTTTTATTGTATTGAAACGCGGAGAGCGATAGTATAGAGCTCGCCGTTTTTCTGCATATAATTTTATCAAAAATTTTTTTACTTTTAGTTTAAAACTATGTAAAGAGGTCAACAACTATTTTGACGCGTTGAGCTTTTACATATGTTACGTTAAATAATTTCAGGAGGTGCGGCATATGATTATCGCGGACTGGATTGTATTGGGCTTAATTGCGTTTTTCTGCCTACTTGGTATGTTGTTCGGTTTCGGAAAAGGTTTGAAATTTTTCACGGGCGGAATTTTCGGGTTTATTATTTCAATATTCGTATGTTATACGCTTGGCGGACTTATCTGCAACTTCGGTTTTGTTCAGGACCTGTTAAGCAGTTTCAGGGGAGTTCTGGAAGCAAACGGTAACGGTTTCTGTAATTTCCTTTTAACTATTCACATCGACGTAATCGTCTACTATATCGTACTGTTTATCGTAGTAACTATATTAAGGCTTATAATTGTAAAGATAATTGCAAGTATAGTCGAAATCGAAAACGTATTCTTAATTATGTTAAACAAGACTTTCGGAATACTTTTATTCGTAGGCGTGCTGTTTATTTTTACGCTTTTCGTATTCCAGATAATTTCGATTATCGGCGGCGACACTTCGGCAAACTTCTTGTTGAAGCTTTCGGGCAGTAAGCTAAAACTTGACTGGCTGTTTGAAAACAATCCGTTTATGGCAATTATCAGGTATATCAAAATTACTATCACCGTTTAAACTAAAAAAGCTTTCCAAACGGAAAGCTTTTTTAATTTTAGTCAAGATATTGCAACCTTCGGCATATATTTTGTATATGGAACTTTCATTTCAACAGCTCAAACAAAAAGACGTGGTAAGCGTTACAGACGGTAAAAATCTCGGCAAGCCGTGCGATTTAACGGTATGTTTTCCCGAAAACCGTTGGCTTGGAATAACCGTTCCCGGCTGTAAAGGTTTTAAATTTACCAACAAGCACGAGGTGTTCATCCCCGTCGAAAAAATAGTAAAGATAGGGGAGGACGCAATCCTCGTAAAAACCGAAGAGAAAAAGGACTGTCCGCCGCAAAAATCCGACTGCCGTCCTCCTCGCCATCCGCATAATCACCGTCCGCCCTCGCGCTCTCAGTCAAACCTTCCGCCGAATCCCTGCTGTGACGAAAGTTTCGACAGGCGCGACTATGGCGAATACGAATAAAAAGCCGTCTGCTTGTGCAGACGGCTTTAACCGCTTTAACTGAATTTTATGTCTACCGATCCTGCCGAAACGTCTACTGAAATTCGTTTGTCGTCGTTAGTACCTGTTTGGGTTGATACGTTACAGCTTCCCGCACTTATATCGACGGTTATATTGTATTCGTTTTTATCTCCGACAACTCCCAGTTTGAGGCTGCCTGCACTTACGTCCAAATCGATAACGGGGCAGGTTAACTCTTGTAAGTCCAGCGTTCCTGCGCTGAGGTCACATTCAAGTTCAGAGCAGTAGACGGACGTTGCGTCAAGCTTGCCGGCGCTTACGTCAAGCTTAATTTTGTTATATGTTCCGCCTGCAAGGTTTACCGTACCTGCGCTCATATCCAAATACAAGTCCGGTATTCTGTCTTTTGGAATTTTAATGACTATGTCGGGCGAGTTCCAAATTCCGAAACCGAAGAAAGATGCGTACCACTTGATTTCAGAACGGAATAAAAGCTTGCCGGCATTCTCGTCAAAAGAATTGTTGTAGGAGCTGCCGTTCGGATAGGTTATCTCTATTTTGTCGCCGTCGTAAAATTCGGTTTTAACATTACCCGAACCTATCTCTATTTCTAACGAAGTATTTTCATTTTGTTCGGTATAAGTGGTCAAAGTGTATGCCGGTGATGCCGCCGTCCAACCGTAGACGGATAGCGTTGTAATCATTATTGCAGCGCCTAACGCAACGACTATAATGCCGATAATAAACCATTTCAATGTAGATTTCATACGCGTTCCTTAAAAGAGAAAAATAGCTTTTTTGTAAGTTTGCAGGTAAGTGCGGCAATCTTGAAAAGTATAGGCAGAAGTATTATTCCTACACCTATAGAAATTACTCCGCCTCCGAGTTCGTAAAATCCGTGCGCAACGTCGCCGCCTGTAATAGTGAAAACCGATGCGACAATTGAGGCGATTCCTCCGCCTATGGCGCTTATGGGTATGCAGCAAAATGCAATGGCAACGCTTGCCAAAACAATAAATACAACAAGTAGGGGGAGGGACAAAAGCAGACATATCAAAACAAAACCCAAACCCCGTTCTTTTTTCGGTTTAACCGGCTTTTCTTTTTTGGCGGAGGTATTGCTGTTTTTCTCTTCGGGTGCAATGTTGCTCACTTGTTCATCTTTTTCTTCGTTCAGTATTCTCTGCGCGGCGTCAAACGGTGCGCCGAATCCATCGATAATTTCGCGTTCGGAAAAGCCTGCCTCCCGTCTGTCTGCATAGGCTTCCGCATAGTAATCAAGCACACGCTTTTTTTCGGTTTCGGAAACGCTTAAAAGGTTACTTTTCAGTTCGTCGCGCCATTCGTTATAGGTCATATATTTCCTCCGAATAACTTTTTATAAATAGTATTAATTTCAAGCAAGTCTGTTTTTCCTGATTTCAGCTTTTTAAGCCCGTCTGCGTTTATCTTGTAATACCGTCGCAGCCTGCCGTTGTGTTCCGCGGTGCGCGTCGTCAGACAGCCGCTCACCTCTAATCTCTTTAAAATGGGGTAAAGTGTGCTTTCCGATATTTCTATCGTTCCCTGTAAATCGCTTATTATTTTGTAGCCGTACGTTTCGCCTTTGCTTATCGCGTACAGCACGCATATATCAAGTATTCCTTTTTTGAGTTGAACTTCCATACCATACCTTGCTTTGTACTATACTATACAATACATAGTATATCTTGTCAAGCGTTTACTTGCATTTTCTCAATAATTCGTTTATTTATAATTTTTTAAAAAATCAGCTTCCTGCGAGGAGGAAACCTATATTTTCGAAAAGCATCATTATTTTTTTACCGTGGCAAATAGTTCATAATCTATAATTTCACCTTCAATGTTCGGTATCTGCGAATTTAAATACTCTAATAAATCGGTGAAAAGAGTACTAAGTTTTTTGTCGCTATGTAAAAAAGAGCAATAACCTCGTAGCATTTCAAATATGTCAAGCAAAAACATATAATCATAACTATGCCTTATAATTTGCGTTTCAACTACCTCTTTTGTGTCCATAAAATCCTCCTTAAATTCTTACTGTATAGGTATTGCCTATTATGAATATATAATATCATAGGTGCTGCCTATAATTCAAGTATTTTATAGGCATTTCCTATATAATTATAAAAAACAAAAAATAGGAAAATAATTATGGTAACTTTAAATCAAATACAAATAAAAATAAAAGAAGCTATTAAGAGTAGTACATTGACACAAACTGAAATTGCTCAAAAGCTTGGGATTAAACAGCCGACTATAGGGCAATATATTTCAGGTCGGGCGATGCCTGCGCTTGATACTTTTGCAAATCTTTGCATTTTACTTGACTTGGATGCAAACGATATTATGTGTATTGCAGATAAAAGAAATTAATCGCTATAAAAAATACCGTGCATAGAGGCACGGTATTTTTTTAGTTTAAAATATATTTTCAAGTTTAATGGAGTAGCCTCCGGGCAGGGTCTTGGTAATTTCCTGCAAAACTTCGATATTTGCAAGCGCAAGGCTGTATTCTTTTTTGTAGATAAGTCCGCAAGTTTCGCTAAGCCAGTAATCGACGTAAGAAATGTCGTTATGGGGAATGAAGATGTGCAGTTTGCTTTTTTTGTCCGACCACATTTCGCGTACGGCGTAAGCGTCCTCGCGGTTGGCTGTTTCGTTTTCCACTTTTTTATACAGGGTTTCAAGCGTTGCGTGAAATTCATTAAACTGTTTGTTTAAATATATTTCAACGCCTATAAACAGCGCAAGGCACAGCGCGATTGCCGTTACGGTGTATATTAAAGATTTTACCATTGGTTTTTTATCTCCATTTCAAGTATTTCGTACTTTTGTCCGCGTTTTTGAAAGTATACTCTGCCCTCGCCGTTTACCGTCATAACCAGCACGTCTTTAAGTTTGGTTTTCTGCGCCGACAAAAATTCGTTTAAGTCATCCGGCTGTATTCCGCACTGTTTGAGGTTTTTTTTGTCGGCTTTTCCGCTGTCTATCAAAAGCACGGAAAGTGAAGAGGTTTGCCTGTCGGGATTTTCAAGCGCGGAAAAGCTTCCGTTAGATTCGTAAAGTCCGTAAAATACGTCGTCAAGGCTGAAATAGCCCGCTACGCGCATACTCTCGATTAAGTCGCTTATATCAATGTTGTTTGATTTAATCTGATACTCGTCAATACCGTCTTTATTAATGACCAGCGACGGCTTTCCGCATACCGCCCTTTTCACGGGCTTAAACCATAAGTCCAACAGCCACACTATCTGATGCAGTACGAAAATTGCAACTATTGCGATTATTCCGTAAAACAGCGGAACGGAAGAGTCCGCCATAGGTATGCACGCCAACTCGGCAATAAGCAGAGTGATAACAAATTCAAACGGCTGCATTTCGCCTATCTGACTTTTGCCCATCAGTCTCATTATAAACAGCAGTGTTAAAAATATAATTGCCGTGCGTATAAAAACAAGAGCCATATTAAGAGTTTGCGTAAAAAACTTTTCAATATTCTTGTAAAAGAATTTAAAGAGTGCTATAATTGTTTAAATGAAAAAATTTTCAACCGGGCCGGTGCGCGCTTTGCTTGACAGTTTGGGCAGACCCGATGATAAACTTAAAATAATTCATATTGCCGGAACTAACGGCAAAGGGTCTACGGCGGAGTTTTTTACTTCGGTTTTGCTTGCCGCAGGCAGAAAAGTAGGCACGTTTACCTCGCCGGAAGTATATTCGTTTTACGACCAGATTAAAATCGACGGTCAGCCCGTTGCGCCGGAACTTTACGAAAAGTATGCCGTTACGGCAGACTTTGCAAGTCCGTTTGAAAAATTGACCGCCTCCGCCATAGCCGCGTTTGCGGGCGAGGGCTGCGAATGGGCGGTTATAGAGTGCGGTATGGGCGGACTCAACGACGCCACGAATGCAATCAGCAAAAAGGAGCTTGCCGTTATAACTTCAATTTCTTTGGAGCATACGGAGTATCTCGGGGACACGCTTGAAAAGATATGCCGTCAAAAGTCGGGCATAATAAAAAACTGCCCTGCGGTGGTTAACGCGCACCAAAGCGAGGAAGTGCGCAATTACTTTAAAGATTGCGTTTTTGCCGATAAGATAGACGACGTCTTTAAGGGCGGTTTTATCTATGACGGAAAGAAATTCAGGCTGAATACAGACGGCTGTCTGCAACCTTGCAATGCGGCGTGCGCGATAGAGGGGGCAAGGATATTAGGTGTTGACGAGCGTGCGATTTACGATGGGATTAAAAACTGTAAACCGCGCGGACGGCTTGAAAGATTTACGGTTGGTGGCAGAGAGTATATTTTAGACGGTGCGCACAACCCCGCCGCATTCGAGCCGCTTGCGGAATATTTATATAAAAGCGAAAAAAAGCGGACGGTCATTTTCGGGTGTCTTAACGATAAGGATATAGACGGAAACCTGTCAAAGATTGTTGCAGACGAAATAATTGCGGTAGCCTGTCCGTGCGCCCGCGCAAGGACGCTTGAAGATACTTATGCGCACTGCCGCAAGCAATTCGGAAAAAAAAGGACGCTCAAGGCGGCAAGCGTGACGCAAGCTCTCGAAAAGGCGGACGGCGAAATCGTCGTCGTGTGCGGTTCGTTTACGCTTTTGAAAGAGGCTTTGGAATGGATAGAGAGAAGGTGTTTGAATAGGGCGGCGCAATGCTGACCCGTTCGGTCGGGGCTTTTTCAAACGAAAAAAAAGAGAGGGGTTTTGTTGCTTATTAAATGAAGATAGGAAAATCGCAATTCAAAAACTATACTTACGTTATGGCGATAGTCAACCTGACCCCCGACAGTTTTTACGCGCCCAGCCGCAACGGAGAATACACCGTTTTAAAGACTGTTGAACGTGCGGTAAAGGACGGCGCGGCTGTAATAGATTTAGGCGCGCAGTCTACAAGGCCGAACTATACCGAAGTATCTGCGGAGGAAGAGATAGCGCGGCTTGCCCGCCCGTTAGAGCTGATAAAGCGCAACTTCGACGTTCCCGTTTCGGTTGATACTTATTTTCAAAAGTGCGCCGAATTCGCGCTTGAAAACGGTGCGGATATGATAAACGACGTTTGGGGACTCAGCCGCGATAGCCGAATGGCTAAAACGATAGCGAAGTTTAACGCGTCCGTCTGCATAATGCACAATGCGAAAAGCGTGCTTTGCGGAGATATATTCAAAAGTATCAACGGTTTTTTAAAGGACGGCGTTCGGCTTGCTCTTGACGCAGGTATAGCGCAGGACAGAATCTGCGTTGACGGCGGAATAGGATTTGCAAAGACCAAAGAACAGAATTGGCAGCTTTTAGAGGGCTATGAAAAGCTTGGTTTCGGGTATCCGTTGCTTTTAGGTACAAGCCGAAAATCTATGTTCGGCGGAAACGCTGAGGACAGGCTTGAAGCGACGCTGCAAAGTACTCGCCTTGCCTGTAAGAAAGGAGTACTGTTCGTGCGTGTTCACGACGTAAAGGAAAACGTGCTTGCAATAAAGGAGTGCTATGGGAAAAATTAACATCGAAGGTTTGGAATTTTCCGCCTGTAACGGGGTGTTGGAATTCGAAAAGGTCAAACCTCAAAAATTTGTTTTCGATGCGGAGTTGACCGTCGGGCTGATGCCTGCGTTAAACGACGAGTTAAGTTCAACGGTTAACTACGCCGAAGTATGTTCGCTTTTGGAAGAAGCGGTAACGGGCAATTCGTTTAACTTAATTGAAAAACTTGCGCTTGAATGTGCCTTTAAAATACTTGAAAAGTTTTCTTCCGTTGACGCGGTTAAGCTCACCGTCAATAAGCCGCAGGCGCCTATTACCCAGAAATTCAAAAGCGTGGGCGTGACGGTCGAACTCGAACGCGTAAAGGCGTATCTTTCGCTCGGCTCGTCCGTCGGCGACAGGCAGGGCTACTTAAATAAAGCAATATCCGCGCTTGACGGTACGCGCGGAATAACGGTTGAAAAGGTTTCTCCGTTTATGGAAACCGCGCCGTACGGCGGCGTTGCAAAAAACAAGTTTGTTAACTGCGCCGTCTGCGTGCAAACTTTTCTGCCTCCGCATAGCTTGCTTGACGAGATTAACCGTATCGAACAAGAGTGCGGCAGGGTGCGCGACAGGCGTTGGGACGACAGGACTTTGGATATAGATATAATCTTTTACGGCGATAAAATAATTTGCGACGAACGGCTTACTGTGCCTCACTGCGACTATAAAAACCGTGAATTTGTAAAAATACCGCTTAAAAAAATAGCGCCGCACTTAATAGATTAAAAAAACTTTGTGCAAATTGCATAAAGTTTTTTAAAAAATATGTACAAACTGTAAATTATATGTTATAATTTCTGTGATATCAAAAGTGAAAAAAATACGGTTATTGTCGGAAGAATAACCGCGTAGGAGAATGTTTTGGAAAAGATAGGCATCATTGATTTAGGCTCAAATTCCGCAAGGCTCGTCATAGTTAACTTGTTTGCAGACGGATATTTTATGGTCGTGGACGAGCTTAAAGAAAGCGTCCGGTTGGGACAGGATATGGAGCGCGACGGGTTTTTAAAACCGCAGCGCGTTGCCGAAACCATAAGAACGCTGAAAATGTTCAGAAAGCTTTGCGACGCAAGCGGCGTTACCCGCATTATTGCGGTTGCCACTGCGGCGGTTCGCCGTGCTAAAAATCAGCGCAGTTTCCTTGATGAAATTCAGGCAAGCTGCGGAATTAAGATCCGCGTTCTTTCGGCGGAAGAAGAGGCGGTTTACGTATATCGCGGCGTAATAAATTCCATGGACGTACCAAAGGGTTTGATTTTGGAGATAGGCGGAGGCGCAACAAAAATTGTTTACTACAACCGCCGCAATATACTGAATTATACCACCCTGCCTTTCGGTGCGGTCACTTTGACGGGGCTTTTTTCCGGCGACGGCTTAAAGCCCGAAGAACAAGCGCAGAAGATAGAAGAATTTTTCACCGAACAGCTTAAAAAGGTTGCCTGGATAAACGAAATAGACCCTGACGTGCATATGATAGGCGTCGGCGGTTCGTTCAGAAACCTTTTTAAAATAGGTAAAATGGTTCATAAGTATCCCATAGATTTGGTGCATAACTTCACTATGACAGCGGAAGATTTCAACACCGTTTACGATATGATAAAGGTGCTTGATATCGACAAAAAGAAGAGGATTAAAGGTCTTTCCGCAGAACGCGCCGACATTCTTCCTGCCGCGCTTGCGGTAATCAAATCGTTTGTAAGTTTCTTCAATTTCGAAAAGTTTACTTTCTCGGGTTCGGGACTTCGAGAGGGTATAATGTTTAATCAGGCGCTTCCCGTTACGGAAGAAAAGCCCATTTCCGACGTACTTAATTATTCGCTTACTACCCTTGTCAAATACTACGGCTGCGACGTCAAGCACGTAGAGCACGTTGTCAATTTAAGTATTCAGCTTTTCAAACAGCTCAGGGTTTTGCATAAATTCCCCCGTCAGTATTTAAAGGTTTTAAAAGTTGCCGCAACCTTGCACGACTGCGGTCAGCGCATAAAATTTTACAACCATCAGCGTCACAGCTGTTACGTGATTTTAAATTCTTCGCTCTATGGCGTAACTCACAGAGAAATAGTGCTTGCCGCGTTTACTGCTTGCTGTCACAAGAAAGAGGATATCAATCTCTACGAGTGGGCCAAGTACAAGGATATTCTGCAAGAGGACGACATCGAAATAGTTAAGAGGCTGGGCATTATGCTCAGAATTGCAGAAAGTCTTGACAGGGCTATGGCAGGAACGATTAAGTCCGTCAACTGCGATATTTTGGGCGATTCGGTAATAATGAAAACCGAAGTCGACGGCGATGCTTCGCTTGAAATACGCGCGGCAATGCAGGCGAGCGGAGAGTTTAAAAAGGCATTCTGTAAAAATTTGGAAATACTTTAAAATTAAATGCCGCACGGGTGCGGCATTTAAATTCGTTTAAGCAAATGAGATATATTTTAGCAAGCGCCTCGCCGAGACGAAAGGAACTGTTTGCCCTTATCGTACCCGAGTTTGAGGTGATTCCGTCGTCAGGCGAGGAAAAATTTAATATGTCGCTTTTCCCCGAACAGGTCGTTTGCGCAGTTGCTGAGGGCAAGTGCGACGACGTGTCCGAAAAAAACGGCGATGCGGTAGTCGTCGGGTGCGACACCGTAGTAGTGTCGGAGGGCGAAATTTTGGGCAAACCGAAAGATAGCGCCGACGCGACTGCAACGTTAAAGCGGTTGTCCGGCAAAACCCACTACGTCATTACGGCGGTTTGCGTACGCTATAAAAGTAAAAAGCTTATCCGGTTTGAAAAGACCGAAGTCCGGTTCAACACTCTTTCGGACGAGTTTATTAAAATTTACGTTGACAGCGGTTCGCCGCTCGACAAGGCGGGCAGCTACGGTATTCAGGACGGCGGACTTGTGAGGGAATATTTCGGCAGCTATACGTCCGTTGTCGGGCTGCCCGTGTCACTTACGAAAAAAATGATTGAAGAGGTACTTCAATGAGAAGAATTGCGATAGATTTCGGTTCAAGTGAAACCAAAATTTGTCTTGCGGGAAGCGGAGTGGTGTTAAAGGAAGCAACCTGCATTGCCGTTGCGGAGGAAGGCGACGGTAACTATACTGTAAAAGCCTACGGCGACAAGGCGCGTGCGCTTTCGGGCAGGGCGGCGGTGAACACTAAAATAATAAATCCTGTATTCGAGGGCGATATAGTACACGAAAATCTTGCTGCGTGCCTTATGGCTTACTTTTTGAATAAGATAGAAATTACGCGCCGCAGAGCAAAGTATACGGAAGTTATTTTCATTCTGCCTTGCGGCAGCGGAGCCGAGCTTAAAGAAAAATATGAGCGCGTTGCCGCAGACTGCGGAATAGCTTCGGTCTACTTTACCATTACGCCGTTTGCGGCGGTGCTCGGTCACAACGTTTCCATAAACGAAAGCAAGCCTATGTTCTGTCTGGATATAGGCTACGGCATTACCAATATCGCCGCGCTGTCGCAGGACGGGCTTATCTACGGCATAAACATAAATCTCGGCGGCGGCAATATCGACGTGCATATTATCGACGAGCTTGCCGACAAGCGCAATTTAAGCATAGGCGCACTGACTGCCGAAAGGATAAAGAACACCGTCGGAAGTCTTTTGCACGACGATAATAAGATGACCGTTGCAGACGGCAGGGATATCGAAACCGGCGCTCCGTCGTCGATTGCGGTAAATTCATCTCACATTTACGAATATATTCTGACCTACGTCGATAAAATTTTGGAGTACGTTTCTTTGGTTATGTCTAAGCTCAATGCAGAGGTTGCGTCCGGAATAGTACACGGCGGAATATACCTTTCCGGCGGACTTATGAAAATGGACGGACTTGCGGAGTATATCAAAAGCAAACTCAAAATTCCCGTAAACGTTCCCGACGAGCCTCAGCTTGCCGCCGTGATAGGCGCAGGCACGATAATATCAAACGACTACTTGTTTACAAGAATTGCAACGGAATAATGAAAAATGTATTCAGCTTTGACGCGGAAGGCAGACAGCCTTACAATAATTTTGTAATAAAAGAATCGGATGCGGAAATCGTTGCAAAGCAGGAAGCTACTTTAAAAGCTATCTGTGCGCTCGGGAAGAAATATTCCGTGCCGATATATTTAAAGGTAACAATGTATATATGCGCATTCGTTGCGGCTGTCGTTATTTTGGGCGTGTTGAACGCTGTTATCGAAGGACTGTCGTTTGCCGAGGCGTACGGCAACGCTTCGTGGCTTTTCTACGTCGGCGCAGCGTGTTTCGTCGTTTTTGCCGTTTTGCTTTCCATATCGCGCTATCTTGATTTTAAGGGCTCGAAATCACCGGCATTTCAAAGGCTTATGCAAGAGGTAAACGAAGTTACCGCAGAAAGCTTTGCCCGTCCGGGCGTGCCTGCCGAAGCCCGCGAGATAAGCGTTTTTGTATATCGTTTCAAGGTCAGAAAGGGAAAGCAAGCGTTATCACGGCAAAATAAAAATCGTCGAAGTGGAAAGCGACGGTATGCGCATATCGTTGAAATTATAATAAAATCCGCGCCTTTGAAAAGGCGCGGATTTTCAATTGCTTTCGCCGTCGGTCCCGACCGCAGCGGATTTCTTTTTTACAAGGAATTCGTACAAATACGCTATTGCGTACGCGCCGCCTATCAGCGCAGGCTCGACGATATACCAGGCAATAAACGTGTTCGGTATTAACGGTTTTCCGATATACATAGGATTTTCAAAGCCGAACGCATCTATCAGAAACTGACCGTAAACGAGCATTACGCAAATAGCGATAGGCAGAACGAATGTCTTTTTTACGCACGGCTTGAAATGCCCCGTAACGGTAAGAAATACCGTAATATAGAACGCGAGCGCGTGGTGCAGCAAGCCCGAAATGGTTGCAGGGTACAAAAAGCCCGTCGGCTCGCCGTGGAATTTCTGACCGATAAAGTCGGGATAGAAAACCGCAATCATACCGCCGAAAAACATAGTGTAAACAAATATATGATACGGCCATGCTCCGCGCTTGAAGAAAATGCAGCTAAGCGCAAGGCAAAGGCTGCCTACGCCGCAAAAGCTGTCGGGGATTAAGCCCCAAGCCGATTCCCTGTGAAAGCAGATTGCTATTCTGTTGAATATAATAAGCGCAAGCAGTACTCCGCCCAGAATTTTGACGGATAAGTCAACCGCCCTTTCGGACTTGACTTTGAGTTTTACGAAAACGAGGCTGCCTGCGCCCACCGCCAATAAAATTGCAATAAAGGTTAAATGCTCCCAGCCGAAAACTTTGGCTGCGTTAACAGAGAGTATCATAATTTTTTCCTCACGACAGAATTATACTCCGTTTCGCTTAAAATTGCAACAAAATAGAAATTGACTTTATTTAAAATTTAAGTTAAAATTAAATTATGGAAACGGATAATTTAACCGAAAAGCCGAGTAAAAAAATACTTTCAACGGCAGTGCTGATATTGTTTTTTGCGTTTTTGCTGTTTTTATGCTATTTGGATTTCAAGTTGGTTATACTTGAAAAGCTTTATCCGTCGCAGAACGGAGGAACGGACATTTCAGAGTACGGCGACGCGTTTTTACTCGTCGTGGTGTATGCGGGTGTGGCAGCCGCCGCGCCGTATTTCGCTGTGTTTTTCATTTCTGTTTTCATACTTATTTTGTCTTTAATTTGTTTCGGATTTTCTGTTTCAAACAGAAAATCACGCTTAAAGCCCGTAAGAATTACGGCAATAGTGCTTGACTGCTGCTTTGCGGTTTTGTGTATAGCGGCAATAGTTGCGTTTATTTTAATGAGGGAACTTTAAACATGAAAAAAAGCAATATTCGAAATTTTTGTATAGTTGCGCATATCGACCACGGCAAAAGCACGCTTGCCGACCGTCTTATCGAAAAGACGGGGCAGGTATCAAAGCGCGATATGGAAAACCAGCTTTTGGATTCTATGGATATCGAGCGCGAGCGCGGAATAACCATTAAGCTTACGCCCGTAAGAATGTTCTATACGGCGAAAGACGGACAGGAATACGTGTTTAATCTTATCGATACGCCCGGTCACGTCGACTTTACTTATGAGGTATCGCGTTCGCTTGCCGCTTGCGAGGGCGCAATAGCGATTGTTGACGCGTCGCAAGGCGTGGAGGCGCAAACGCTTGCAAACGTCTACCTTGCGCTTGAAAACAACCTTGAAATTCTGCCTGTCATAAATAAGATTGATTTACCGTCCGCCCGTCCCGACGAAGTTAAAAAAGAGATAGAGGACGTAATAGGGCTTGACGCTTCGAGTGCGCCGCTTGTTTCAGCCAAAGAGGGAATAGGCATAGAGGACGTTTTGGAAAGCGTAGTAAAGTATTTCCCCGCGCCGGACGGCGATGAGAACGCTCCGCTGAAAGCTTTGATTTTCGACAGTTATTACGACAATTACAAGGGCGTAATTTTGTTTGTTCGCGTAAAGGACGGCGCTATCAAGGCTGGCGACAAAATCAAAACGTTCCGTTCGGACAAGGTTTATGATGTTGTTGAGGTGGGCGTTTTCAGTCCTAACCTTTCACCCAAAGACGGGCTTTACACGGGCGAAGTGGGCTATATCGCCGCGTCGATAAAATCCATTCTGGACGTCGCCGTCGGTGATACCGTAACCAACGCAGACGCGCCGGCAAGCGAGCCGCTGCCCGGTTACAAAAAAGTTCAAAGCGTGGTATTTTGCGGAATATATCCGCTTGACGGCAGTAAGTTTAACGACTTAAAGGAAGCTATCTTAAAACTGCAATTAAACGACGCGTCGCTAATTTTCGAGCCGGATACTTCCGTAGCTCTGGGCTTCGGTTTCCGTTGCGGATTTTTGGGTCTGCTGCATATGGAAATTATACAGGAGCGAATAGAGCGCGAGTTCGGGCTTGAAATTATAACCACCGCCCCCAGCGTAAGTTATAAGGTGATTAAAACCGACGGTGAGGTGATATTCGTCGACAACCCGTCGCATTTGCCTGCCCAGTCCGAAATAGAGAGAATGGAAGAGCCTATCGTCAAAGCGGACATTTATTCTCCGCCGGACTACTTAGGGCAGATTATGGACTTGTGCCGTGAAAAAAGGGGTACGTTTTTGCAGATGACCTATCTTGACGCAAGCCGCGTCCGCCTTGAATATAATCTGCCGTTAAACGAAATTATTTTCGATTTCTTTGACAGTATCAAATCCCGTACGCGCGGTTATGCAAGTTTCGATTACGAGCTTATCGGCTATCAGACGAGTAAGCTTGTCAAGCTTGACATACTTCTAAACGGCGAACCGTGCGACGCGCTTTCGATGATAGTCCACGAAGATTCGGCGTATACGCGCGGCAGAATGCTTTGCGAAAACCTGAAAGAGGCAATTCCCCGTCAACTTTTCGAAGTACCCGTTCAAGCCGCAATAGGCGGAAAAATAATCGCGCGCGAAACGGTAAAAGCAGTCAGAAAAGACGTGCTTGCAAAGTGCTACGGCGGCGACATAACCCGAAAGAAAAAGCTGCTTGAAAAGCAGAAAGAGGGCAAAAAACGCATGCGCTCGATAGGCTCGGTCGAGGTGCCGTCGGAAGTGTTTATGCAGATACTTAAAACCAACAAAGACAGATGAGCGACTTTTTTAATGCCGTTTACGAATACGTTAAAACCGTGCCGAAAGGCAAAGTGGTAAGCTACGGCGACGTTGCGCGTGCGATAGGCTCGCCCCGTGCAGGCAGGCAGGTGGGTTGGGCTTTGCACTGCAACCCTTATTTCGGGGTCGTGCCCTGTCACAGAGTGGTGTTTAAAGACGGCTCCTTAGCGGACGGGTTTGCGTTCGGCGGCAGCGGCGTTCAGCGCGCTATGCTCGAAGAAGAGGGCGTAAAATTTATCGGCGATAAAGTAGATATGAAAACTTACAGGTGGCATTAATTAACGGCGCTGCGCAAAAGCGCGATTTTGCGCAGCGCAACCCGATTTGCGCAAGCTTGCGCCCCGGCGGTGTAAACGTCCGCAATTGTTTTGTAAGTTTGCCCCGGGCTTGCGGGCAGAGCGGCAGAGCCGCTGAAATTCACGGAAAATGCTGCACGCAGAATGGCGCAACATTTTCGTTAGGAGGCTGTAATGAGTGGAATATATGTACATATCCCCTTTTGTAAAAGTAAATGCAGTTATTGCGATTTTGCTTCCTTTCCCGACAAAATCTGTTATGCGGAAAGTTATATGGCATGCGTATTCCGCGAAATGGCAAAGCGCAGTCAAGAACTTAAAAATATGACTTTCGACACTCTGTATATAGGCGGAGGCACGCCGTCGGTCATAGACGAAAACTATATCGCAATGCTCGTCGCCGCGGCAAAAAAGAATTTCAATTTATCGTCCGGCGCAGAGATTACAATTGAAATAAATCCCGGTACAGTCAGCGCCGGAAAAATTTCAACGTACAAAAAATGCGGAATAAACCGCTTTTCCGTGGGTTTGCAGACGGCTGTGGACAGCCAGCTCGAAGATATCGGCAGGATACACAATTTAAAAGATTTTTTTGCCTGCGCACGCCTTTTAAAGAGCGAAAATTTCAGCGTTGACGTAATGATAGGTTTAAAGGGTCAAACTCTTTCCGACATTGAAAAAACCATATCGGCAGCCGCAAATTCGGGCGCAAGTCATATCTCTATGTACGCGCTTACGCCTGAGGACGGAACGCCTATTTATACCGACTATTTAAACGGCGAGCTGCCCGACGGCGATGAAGTTGCAAAGATGTACGAATTCGGCGTACAAAAGCTTGCAAGTATCGGGTTCGCCAGATACGAGGTTTCCAACTTCTGCAAAAAGGGAAAGGAGAGCAGGCACAACCTCAACTATTGGAAGAGGGGCGAATATATCGGCTTCGGCGTTTCGGCGTCGTCGTGTATTAATAACGTGCGCTTTACCAACACTTTTGATTTGGACGAGTATTTTAAATGCATACTGTCGGATAACTTTGCTGTGATAGACAGCGAAAAAATAGATAAAAAAGGTCAGAAAGAAGAATATATTATGCTTGCGCTGCGCACTACGCGCGGAATAGATTCGGCGGAATATACGGCTTTGTTCGGCGAAGATTTTGAAAAAGAGTACGCCGAAACACTTGAAAAACTGGCGTCTTTTTTCCAAAAAAAGAACGGGTTTATTTGCATTAAACCCGAACATATTTATATTCAAAACAGCATTATAATAAACTTTTTCAGCTAACCTAATTGCTTGGTTGCAATTACGGTTCCCTTTTCGCCGTCTACGAGGTAGGCGGTTATTTTTTTCTCTCTGTCGCACACGCCGACGTAATAATAGCACCCTTCGTCGAACAGGAGGCGAACGGAAATTTCCGCAAGGAAAATGCCCTTTTCGGCAAGTGAATTAAAAAGCTCTCCGTCGTGCTCGACTGCGCATTCAACCGCTTCGTCACACGTTATCACCCCGTCGTAGAGCACGCTTAACGCGGTGTATTCTTTGCTTTCGCCGTTATAAGTCAGCGTTACGGCAACGCTTTCGCCCGAAAGAGTTGCGCCTGCGCTTAAATAGTAACAGTTTTCAACCGCCTTATAATTCATTTCGCCGTTTATGCTTCCGACGGAAACGCCGACCTCGCTGTAATTTTCCGGAAGAGTGACGAAGATTTCCAAAAAGTCGCTTACGTCGCCCTTAATTCCGTCAAGCGAATATGGCGTTTCACGCTCGCAAATATTGATTTTAATCTCCAACCCGTCGTCGGAGTACAGGTAGATATTGCTGCGCCGTTCGGAAACGTAGTCTGAGTAGTCTATTTTACTTTGACAGCCGCTTAAAAAACATACCGCCGCGATTGCGGCTAAAAAAACATATAAAAATTTCTTCATACTTAATTATATTTACGAAATGCAATAATAAGAATATATTTTTTAAACAGTTGCATTTTAATTTGCAGTGTGGTAGAATTACAGACACACGTATGAACAAAGTCGTTTTAAAATCAGCATTAATAACGGTGGCGTCGCTTGTTGCCGTAGGAATATTGACCTTTTCACTGTGGATACTAATCTCTCCGCAGTCTATGGCTGCGGTCAGCGAAAAATTGGGCAATTACGGCTTTGCGGTTACTTGCGCCGATTTGCAATATAAATACTCGGGCGAAAGCTACGACCTTGCGCGGTGTGCGGAGGACTCTGTATTAACGGGTAATGACAAGCTTATAGTTAAGTACTGCGGCGAGCTTATCGGAAAGGACGACTTTGACGAAGTGTGCAGGCGCAGGGACGAAGAACTCGCCCGTACCGATTTCGGTTCGTTTGCGATAGATTACAACACTTATATTTTAAGCAACCTTGTTGTTGCACAGTACCGCGAGGGGGATTTGCGCCTTGCCGTTACCACTGCCGAGCGCGGCAAAAAAGTTGAGTGTTTCAGAAAATTGGTCATAGAAGTAGTTAAATACGGTACGCCCGAAGATTTGGGGAATTTACAGGCTTATCCTACGCGTATAGACGCGCAGGAATACGTAAAAGGGCTTATAGAAAGCTTGTTACAAAAAAGCTGAACCGACCGCCTGCAAAGCACGGCGGCTTTTTTTGTATAAGGGTTTGACATCGTGCCTTTCAACATTATATAATGTAACCAAACGGCCGCCTGTTGCATATCTATGTACGGTATGCAAAAAACGGTATCTGTAATTGATTTACGCAAGGTCAAAGAAAACGCGGAAAAAATCAGGGGTTTAATAAAAACTTCGCAATTTTATGCCGTGGTGAAAGCCGACGCTTACGGTCACGGTGCGGAGGAGGTTGCGCGCTGCCTGGAGGATACCGCAGACGGTTTCTGCGTCGCCATTATCGACGAGGGGATAGCGCTTCGCGTTGCCGGAATAACAAAACGCATTCTCGTGTTCACGCCGCCGCTCGACAACTATGACGCGGAACGTGCAAAACAGTATAATCTGACGGTTACGGTTAACTCGGTTGAAACGGCTATGCTTTGCAGGGGGCTTGACTGCCATATCAAAGTAAATACGGGTATGAACAGAATGGGCTGCAATGCTTCAAGCCTGCCGGAAATTATGAAAATTGCCGGCGACCGCGTGGAGGGAGTATATTCCCATCTGTACGCGCCGCACGACAATATTGCAAGTTCGGCTCAGTTTGCCGTGTTCGAACGCGCTTCGCGGTTTGTAAAAACTTTAAAGCCGACGGCAACCGCTCATCTTTCGGCAAGCGGAGGAATACTGCGCGGAGGCCGATACCTTTGCGACGGTGTCCGTGCCGGCATACTTTTATACGGTTACGCGCCTTACGGCTTCACGTCCTGCACTAAGCCGGTACTTAAAGTTTACGCCCGTCTTGCGCAGACGACCGGTTTTTTAGGCGGCGGAATAGGCTATAATAAAGCCGATAAGCGTTACGGCGAACTCGGCGTTTACAGGTGCGGCTATGCCGACGGGTTTTCGCGTACCGTTCCGCTTGGAGAAAAGACGCTTTGTATGGACGGCTTTATCTCTCAAAGCCTCGAAAAGACGCTGTGCGTTATGGATGATGCAGATGATTATGCCAAGAAGTGCAACACCATTTCCTACGAGGTGCTGACAAGGGTAACGCAGCGCAGCGAACGCGTATACTTGCGATAGCAAGTACGTTGAAAGGACAGGCTTTTATACAAGTACAGCGTTAAGGACAAATAAAAATGAGAGTGATAAGCGGTAAATACAGGGGGCTTACCCTTGCCGAATTCAAGGGAAGTAACGTGCGCCCGACAGCGGACAGAGTAAAGGAAAGTCTTTTCAATATTCTCTCGGTACGCGTTGTCGGGGCAAGGGTTTCGGATATGTTTTGCGGAAGCGGAAATCTCGGAATAGAGTGCCTCTCACGCGGAGCGGCGTTCGTACATTTTAACGACATTTCAAAGGACAGCATCGCGCTTTTAAAAAAGAATTTGTCGCGGATAGAGGGCAACTATAAAATTACCCGCGGTGATTTTTCGGTCTGTCTTTCGGGCGAATACGACCTTATTTTTATCGACCCTCCTTACGCTTCGGATGCGGGAGCAAAAGCCCTTGAAATCTGCGCCCGTCATTTAAGCGATAACGGCGTTGCCGTCTACGAACGCGACAGAAGTTTCGCCGGACAAACTGATGGGCTTGAACTTTTCGACGAGAGAAAATACGGCAGGACTTATTTAAGTTTTTTTAAGAGGACAAAATGAAAAAATGCGTATTTGCAGGGACGTTCGACCCGCCGACAAACGGACACAAAACGATAGTTGAAAACTGTCTTGAAATATTCGACGAGGTAGTCGTTGCGCTGCTCGTCAACAGAGATAAGGAACCGCTTTTTACGCTTGAAGAACGGACGCGGCTTTTAACAAAGCTTTTTAACAGGCATAAAAACGTACGCGTAATTTCCTTTGACGGCGCAGTGGTCGATTTGCTTGAAAAAGAAAACACGCCGTTCTATGTGAGAGGCGTGCGTAATACGATAGATTTCGAATATGAAAACGCAAATTGGTTTGCAAACAAGAAACTTAAAAAGGATATAATTACGCTGTACATTCCGTCTCCGCAGGAGGGCTTGCATATCAGCTCTTCACTGGTCAGGAATTCATATGCGTTCAATAAGGATTTTAAAGAACTTATACCCGTAGAAATTTACGGCGACATACAAAAATTATTGAAGGATAAAAATGTTTAAAAAGCAGATAAGAATACCCGAACCCGAAGAAATACTCGAAGTTATGCCCCTGCCGGAAAATCTTAAAGCGATTAAAACGGAGAGGGATAAACTTGTTAAGGAAGTTATTACGGGTAAAAGCGCGAAGCTTTTAATGATTATAGGGCCCTGTTCCGCCCACGAGGAAAAGCCTGTCTTGGACTACGTTGAAAGGCTGAGCAAGCTGAACGAAAAGGTGAAAGATAAGCTTGTGCTTGTACCGCGCGTTTACACTAATAAACCGCGTACGCGCGGAGTGGGCTATAAGGGTATGTTTTCACAGCCCGACCCAAACAAGTCGGAAGATATTTTAAAGGGCATTTACGCGATCAGGGAGCTGAATATCAAAGCGATAGGTACAAGCGGACTTACCGCTGCGGATGAAATGCTTTACCCTGCAAACACTCACTACGTTGACGACTTGCTTTCGTATATTGCGGTCGGGGCGCGTTCCTGCGAAAATCAGCTTCACCGCCTCGTCGCAAGCGGAATAGAAGTTCCCGTCGGAATAAAGAACCCTATGAGCGGTTCTATATTTACGCTTTTAAATTCGGTTTACGCCGCGCAGAGCGCGCAGGTTTTCAAAATGAACGGCTGGCAGGTGGCTACAGACGGAAACGCGCTTGCACATTCTATACTTCGCGGCGCGGTGGACGCCTACGGCAACGATATTCCCAACTACCATTACGAGACGGTTATGCAGCTTGCCGAAGGTTATCAAAAGTCGGATTTAAACAACCCTGCCGTAATAATCGATTGCAACCATTCCAACAGCGGAAAGCAATTCTACCAGCAGATACGCATCTGCGAGGAAGTTATGCGAAACCGTCTTTACAGTTCGGACTTCAAAAAAATAGTGAAGGGCTTTATGGTTGAAAGCTTCATAGAAGAGGGCTGCCAAAAGGAAGACGTGGTTTACGGCAAGTCTATAACAGACCCCTGTCTCGGCTGGGCGGACACCGAACGTCTTATTCTGTCCGTCGCGGAGAAAGTTTAAATGACCGTCAACTTGCCCGTATCGGGCGCGCCGCGCTCTCATTTAAACTGTTAGGCGCCTATTAAAAGCAGAATAAGAAAACACAGCGTTGCCTGCAAAATTTTGACGCCTATAAAGTAAAGCGTTTTTACTCCTGCTTTTGAAAAGTATGCAAGCTGTTGCATCAGTATTGAAACTCCGCCGAAAGTTATCAAAAAGCCTGCAAGCGGAATTGACAGTCCGCCCTGCGCGGCGGAAAGTTTGCGGCAGCCTATCGTCATTTCCACAAGTCCCAGCGCGGCGGCTTTCGCGCTCTGTCCGTCGGTGAACATAGCGAAAAATTTTTCAAACACGATTAGAAAATCGAAGTCTGACATAATCTGCGCGGTCACTGCGAAAAAGGCTATAAATCCGCCTGCAACCGCAACCGATATTACCGCGCTGTAAAACGTATCGTAAAGCAGATTGCCTTTGACGGGTTCGCGTTGCAGACGGGGCTTTTCTTCCTTTTTCGAAAACAGAGCAAGGGCGAGGGCAATTAGCAAGACGGACGCAAAGTGTGCTATAAGTATCTGCCAGCCCGCGCTTTTATTGCCGAACATTTTTACGCCGACCGTTCCTATAATGAACAGCGGACCGGAAGTCGAGCACAGCACGGAAAGTTTTTTGGCATCCTTTGAAGAAAGACACCCCTTTTCGTAAAATTCAAGCACGCATTTAGAGCCTGCCGGATATCCGGAACATATACTTATGATAAAGCACACTGCGGCGGACGGGGGCAGGCGGAATAAACCGGTAACTTTTTTAAGCGGCAGAGAAGCTTTGTCCGCAAAGCCCGACTTTATCATTATCAGCGTAATTACCATAAAAGGGAACAGCGAGGGCAGAACGCATTCCGCCCACATCAAAAAACCTTGCAGACAGCTTGTTATGTATCTCTCCGGATAAATTATTATTGCGCCTGCAATCATAGTCAGAAGAATGGCTGGAATGGTAAATTTTAATATTCGAATTATTTTCATTTCTCTATAAAATATGTCGTAAAGGAGTTATTATGAGTAAAAAATTGGGTCTTGCGTTAGGCAGCGGCGGCGCGCGCGGAGTGGCGCATATAGGAATGCTGTGCGCTTTGGAGGAAGAGGGAATTAAGCCGGATTTTATTGCAGGCAGTTCTATGGGGGCGGTAGTCGGCGGACTTTACGCAAGCGGAATACCGGCAAATCAAATACGCGATAAAATGCTCAAAATAAAAAAATTCGACGTCATAGGCGTTAATCCGGCGGCATTGACGCATAAAGCTATTTTAAGAATTTCCAAGATAGAAAAACTGCTTCAAGAAAATATTGCAGTCAAAAATATCGAAGATTTCGCTATAAAGTATTCCTGTGTGGCAACCGACGTTTTAACGGGGTCGAGGCACGTATTCGAAAGCGGAGACGCCGTGTTTGCAATGATTGCTTCAAGTACGATACCGGCCGTTTTCAAGCCCGTAGAATATAAAAACAAACTTTTGGTCGACGGCGGCTGTGTATGCCGCGTCCCCATTGACGTAGTAAAGTCGATGGGCGCGGACGCGGTTATTGCAATGGACGTACTTAAAAACTGTTCTGAACCCATAGACGACGTTCACAACGTTTTAAACCTGATTTTAAGGGTGTTCGATATTATGGACGCGCAGAATTCCAAACTGCGTTACGAACGCGATAAGGGTATGTGCGATATCTTTTTGCAGCCCGAAATGAAAGGGCTGAGTCAATACTCCGTAAAAAACTTGGACAAAGCTTTTGAAGAGGGGTATAATATAACCAAAAACAATATGCAAAAGATAAAACGGTTATTGGATTAAATTATGGATTTATTTGATTTGAACGGCAACGAAGAGGGCGCGAAACCTCTTGCCGAAAGAATGAGGGCAAACAACTTAAACGAGTTTGTCGGGCAAAAGCATCTCGTGGCGGAAGGTTCGCTTCTGCGCCGCGCGATACTTGCGGACAGGCTGGGAAGCTGCATATTCTGGGGGCCTCCCGGTACGGGCAAAACCACGCTTGCAAATATAATCGCTTCCACAACGCACGGTGAATTCATAAAACTCAACGCGGTACAGGCCGGCGTTGCCGATGTAAAAAGGGCGGTTGAAACCGCGCTGAACAATTTGAAGCTTTACGGCAAACGTACCTATCTTATGCTTGACGAGTGCCACCGCTTCAATAAAACGCAGTCCGATTCGCTGCTGCCGTCAATCGAGAGAGGAACGATAATTTTTATCGGGTCGACTACCGAAAATCCCTATTCGTCAATGACGCCTGCGATAGTGTCGCGCTGCCGCGTTTTCGAGTTCAGACATTTAAACGATAACGACGTTTCAGAAGCGCTCCGCCGTGCCGTCGGCGATAGCCGCAAGGGGCTCGGCAAATATAACGCCTCAATCGACGACGACGCGCTCGAGCATATCTCGCGTCTTTCCGGCGGCGATTTGCGCACGGCGTACAACGCTTTGGAGCTTGCCGTTTTGACGACGCCGCCTCAATCCGACGGAAGTATACGCGTGACGCTTTCGGATGCGGAGCAGTCCATTCAGCGCAAGGCGCTCTCTTACAGCGAGGATGCGTATTACGACTATCTTTCGGCTTTCTGCAAATCGCTGAGGGGGTCGGATTCAAACGCCGCGCTCTATTACGCAATGCGGCTTATCGAGGGCGGCTGCGACCCGATGCTGCTTTTAAGACGGCTGGTGGTTCATTCGTCCGAGGACGTAGGTATGGCGGACCCGAACGCGCTGAACGTGGCAACGTCGGCGATGTATGCTTTTGAAAAAATAGGCTATCCCGAGGGGCTTATCCCTATGTCGAACGCGATAATTTACGTTTGCGAGGCACCCAAAAGCAACACGGTCGTTCAGGCTATGGGCGCGGCGAAAAAGGACGCGCGCGAGGTGCGCGACGACGAGGGCGTTCCGCCTTACTTAAAGAACAACACTTTCGGCGACGGCGCGACGAAGGCGCAAAGCCGCGCGTATAAGTATCCGCACGATTTTGCGGGCGGCTGGGTTAATCAGCAGTATCTGCCCGATAAGCTGAAAGACAGAATTTACTATACCCCGTCCGACTACGGCTACGAAAAAACTGTTAAGCAAAACAGAAAAGACAAGGGAAAGCTTAAATAAAATGTGCTTAATCGAATCAACAAAAAAGCTCTTGAAAAATATTCAAGAGCTTTTTTGTTGCCGTTCCGGTGTGTACTTTATATGAAATGAGTTGCACGGACGCAGAGATTTTTGTGTTGTCGGTTAAAGTTTTCGTCGTTTAGAATATTTTCCGCAATACTAAAATAAATATAAATCAAGCGTATTTTCATAATTTAAAACGCTTTGCTAAGTTACACTTTTCGACTGTGTTTGACTTTTAAAGACTAAAAATTCAGTATTAATCAGCGTATAATGGGGGAAAAGCAGTGATTAAAATTTTAAAGCTTAAAAACGTATTGCTTGCGGCGGTTGCGCTTATTCTGTTTACGGTTCTGTCCGTTTCCGTTTACTTTACGGGCGCGTATACGGTTTATTATGGCAATACGCCGCGCCTCGTACCCATTTACAGCGTAGAAAGAGAGGACAAAGTGGTTTCCATATCTTTCGACTGTGCTTGGGGGGTGGAGCATACGGACGATATTTTAAAGGCGCTTTCGGTAAGCGGCGTAAAAGCAACTTGGTTTATGGTCGAATTCTGGGCAGAAAAGTATCCCGATTACGTCAGAAAAATCGACGTCGGCGGTCACGAAGTGGGGACGCACAGTTCCACACACAGTTATATGTCAAAACAGAACAGCGAAGAAATTAAGCTTGAACTTTCAACTTCGTCAGAGGCAATAAAAAACATTACAGGCAAGGAGGTAAATCTTTTTCGTCCGCCATACGGCGATTATGACGACGAACTTATCAAAACCGCGTCGGAGCTGGGTTATTACACCATTCAATGGGATACCGACAGCCTTGACTGGAAAGACCTTTCGGCGACGGATATAGCTATGCGCGTGATAAACAGCGTTAAAAACGGCTCTATAATTTTAATGCACAACAACGGGTTGCACACTGCTGAGGCTGTTCCCATAATACTTGAAACGCTAAAAAACAGGGGTTACAGCTTTGTTCCGATAGGAGAGTTGATTTACAAAGACAACTATACTATCGACGGTACAGGCAGGCAGATACCTGCAAAGTAAAACAGTTTGAAAAACTTTTTAGGAGGCATATATGAATTACAACACTGAAAAAAATAACAGAGTTTACATTTACGGAGAAATAGTGTCCGACGCGGAGTTTTCACACGAAGTTTACGGCGAGGGCTTTTACGAGTTTTACGTTAAAGTGATGCGTCTTTCGGGTCAGGCGGACATTCTGCCCGTAACCGTTTCGGAGCGGATAATGACCGAAGATATGAAGAAGGGCGGATTTATCTGCGCTTTGGGTCAGTTCCGTTCATATAACAAACTCGAAGACGGCAAATCGCGCTTGATGCTTACTGTTTTTGTGCGCGAACTTTTGGACACCCAGCCCGACAAAAACCCAAACTCAATAGTTCTTTCGGGCTACATTTGCAAACCGCCCGTATACAGGACGACCCCGTTCAACCGCGAAATTGCAGACCTTTTAATTGCGGTTAACCGAAGTTACAACAAGTCCGACTACATTCCGGCAATTGCCTGGGGCAGGAACGCGCGGTTTGTAAGGAATTTAACCGTCGGCGACAAGGTTGCGCTGTCGGGGCGAATTCAAAGCAGGGAATATCAGAAAAAGCAGCCCGATGAAAGTTTCGTTTCAATGACTGCTTACGAGGTTTCAATTTCCAAACTTGCCGCGTTTGACGACGACAGCGAGTTCGATATCGACACCGAGTTCGATTTGTATTCCGTACCGCGCAACTGTGAAACGGAAAATCAATAATTTCAAGCGACTCTACCGACGGTAGAGTCGCTTTTTTAAACTGTAGAGAAACGCAACCTTGCGCAACTAAAATGCAACCGAAAAATATATAGAT
>CAJTQE010000014.1:27177-28825 GCA_910578655.1 uncultured Christensenella sp. | reverse complement strand
AACCTGTTTTTTCACGGCGGCGAACACCTTTTAGTTCAATGGGGTATAATCAAGATATACCGCGAGGGAATAATTTTTACGGTATTTTTCGTGTTCAGGTTGTTCTTTTTGGTAATGGGGTCGGCTTTGCTTACGCTGACGACTACCCCCGTAGAGCTTACGGACGGCATTGAAAGCCTGCTTACGCCTTTAAAGTGGATACGTTTCCCCGTACACGAACTTGCGCTTATAATGTCTATCGCGCTGAGGTTTATTCCAACATTGATTGACGAAACCAATCGAATAATTTCAGCACAGAAAGCAAGGGGAGCCGACTTTGAAAGCGGAAATATTTTCAAGCGAATTAAAGCGATAGTTCCCGTTCTGATTCCGCTGCTTATAAGCGCGTTCAGGCGTGCGGAAGAGTTGGGTGACGCAATGGACGCAAGGTGCTATTCGGGCTCAAAAAACAGGACAAAATATAAAAAACTTAAATTCAGCTGGCGCGATGCGATAATATTTATACTTTATGCCGCGTTGATTACGGGTGTGGTCATGCTGAATATTTACGGCGAACGTATTTTACCCGAAATTTACGAATTTATAAGGTTAAGCTGATGAGATACGCTTTGCTTTTATCTTACGACGGGACCGATTACGGCGGTTGGCAGATACAAAAAAACGTTGTTACCGTGCAGCAAAAACTTAGCGATGCGCTTGAAGATGTGCTCGGGCAGAAGGTTTGCGTAATCGCAAGCGGCAGGACGGACAGCGGAGTTCACGCAAGGGGGCAAGTTTGTCATTTCGATGCGCAGACGACTATTCCGGCCGAAAAGATTGCGGACGCTCTCAACGCTCGCTTGCCCTACGATATAGGCATTTTGAAAACCGTTGTTGCGCCGGAGGGATTTGACGCACAATCAAGCGCAAAGAAAAAAACCTATTGTTACAGGTTTTATCTTTCACCGCGCAGACATCCGTTAATGGACAGATATTCGGTACAGATTAAATATAACGTCGATATGGATAAGCTTTTAAAAGCCGCCAAACTATTTGAGGGCGAACACGATTTCAAAGCGTATTGTGCCGCAGGCTCGCAAGTGAAAACTACTGTACGCACGATTTACGGTATTGAGGCAAGAGAAAAAAACGGTAAAGTGGAAGTTTTTGTAACCGGTAACGGTTTTTTGTATAATATGGTCAGAACGCTTGTCGGTACACTTATTTATTATGCTGCCGGCAGACTTAAAAAGGAAGATATAGTCAATTCGCTTAAATTATGCGACAGAAATCTTGTAGGGAAAACTATGCCTGCCAAAGGTTTAACTCTTGAAAGCGTAGATTATGGTTTGCCTCTTTTTTAACAATAATTTCACATAATCGTTTTAATATTCACATTATCGGCTAATATAATATAGTAAATCAATCGGAGAAAATATGGATTTTTTTAAATACGCTTCTATCGCATCGCTATTTACGTTAAGCAGCTGGGTTCCTTTATTATTGGGCGGACTCTGCTTTACAATAGTTTTTATATTTGAAGCGATAGCTTTATTTACGATAGCGACGCAAAACGGCTATAAAAATAAGTGGATGGCGTTTATTCCCTTTTTAAATACTTATTATATAGGCGTGTGTGCACAGAAAAACAGGTTTTACAATTTCAACA
>CAJTQE010000014.1:24221-27153 GCA_910578655.1 uncultured Christensenella sp. | reverse complement strand
AATCGGTCTTATTGCCGCCATATTTGAAGCAGTGTTGGTGGGGCTATATATTTTCACTTTGGTGGCAGGTAATTTGGTTGAACCGTATCTTTATAAAACTGACGACAACTATTTGGCAATTTATTTAGTTGATTATGACTTACTGCCGGCAAATTTAGGATGGGCCGCTTGGGTATATGAAAATATGCAAAAATATATACTCAATATATTAAATATGGTTTTTATGATTTTGAAAACCATTTTGCTTATATGCTTTTTCCAAACTTACGCTTGTCGCAGATACGTGCTTTTTGCGATTACAAGTATACTGTTTCCGGTAATGGGGATATTATTTTTTATCGTCCGAAATAATCAGGCGGTCAATTATAAAGATTTTATCCGTGCGGAGCAGGCAAGGCAGTATCAGCAATATCAGCAGTTCCGTCAGCAAGATTTTAATAATAACCCTTATAACCAAAATCCTTACAGTCGCAATCCTTATGATAACTCGCAAGGCAAAGACGGAAGCGATCCTTTTGACGGGTTGGGTAACAACACTGACAGTGACCCGTTTGATGACTTTGATAAAAAATAATTTAAAGGTACGGCTTTACGTACCTTTTTTATTGTCAAAAATTTATCGAAATGTTATAATTGATTTATGGATATTATATCGGCGATAGCAACCGCATCTGGAGTAGGGGGTGTGGCAATAATTAGATTAAGCGGCTGTGGCTGTTTAAATTTGGCGCAAAAAATGTTTTGCCCGTCGTCTAAAATCGCAGTGACGGATTTTAAACCTAACGTAATGTATGCCGGTAATATTGACGGCGGAAATTTCAAAGATTACGGTATGTGTGTATATTTTAAAGCTCCGAAGTCGTTTACCGGTGAAGACACTGTCGAATTCCACTGCCACGGCGGTACAGAAATTGCACGCGGTATTCTTAAAAAAACGCTTGATCTGGGGGCAAGACCGGCGGACAGAGGCGAATTTACAAAACGCGCTTTCATTAACGGAAAGCTTTCACTGTCGTCTGCTGAGGGTATGATTAATATGATTAATGCCGAAAGCCTTGCTTCGTTACGCGCGGGAAGTATGCTTTACAGCGAAAAACTGACCGATGAGATAAAAGTTTTTCAAAGCAGACTTACGGATATTTTGGCGCAAATTGCCGTAGATATGGACTACCCCGAAGAGCAGAACGAGGGGAGTTTTTCTGCTGTATGCTCAGCTATTGAAGCGCTTTCGGAAAATCTTAACGCGCTTTCTTCAACATATACTGTCGGAAAAAGAATAAAAAACGGTGTTACCGTCGCTTTGTGCGGTAAACCCAACACGGGCAAAAGTTCTCTGTTGAACGCATTGCTCGGTTACGATAAGGCTATTGTTTCTTCTAAAGCGGGAACGACGCGCGATGCGGTTGAAGGTGACGTTGAAATAAACGGCGTAAAGTATAACTTTATAGATACGGCAGGTATTCGTGCCGACGCAGGCGAAATTGAGAGTATCGGCATTGAGCGCGCCAAAAAAATTGTTTCGTCTTCGGATATAATTCTTGCTGTTTCAGACGGTAGCGGAAAAGCCGACGTTGAAGATTGCAACGGCGTCGTGATAAATGTTTTTAATAAATGCGATATTAATTCCCCTGACGGCGAGTATGACGTTGAAATATCTGCAAAGACAGGTGTGGGAATTGATAAGTTAAAACAAATTATTTGCGATAAATCTATCGGCGAAACCGCGCTTGATAAGGCTTATGTTATAGAGGAACGCCATTTCAACGCATTAAAAAGAGCAAACGAAGCGCTGAAATCCGCAGTATTAAATGTTGACGGACTTTCTTTGGATATGCTGTCAATCGATTTAAAAGACGCGTGGGACGCGCTCGGTGAAATTACAGGCGAAACTGCAAACGAAACTATAGTAAGTACTGTATTTGAAAAATTTTGCGTTGGCAAATAATCTCTTGATTTTTGCTTGCTGAAATGTTAGACTTAAAACAATGAAATTTACTGAACTAAAAAATGATATACAGCAGGGCGCAAGAAGTATTTATCTTTTGGAAGGCGACGATGCATATTTTCGCATAAAGGGCGAAGAGATGATAAAGACTGCTTTCCTGCAGATGCCCGAACTTAATTTTAAGGTTATGGACGGCAGTGCGTTAAAGGGGAATTCTTTAACGGAGCTTATTTCTGCTATTGAAAGTGTCCCGTTTATGTCGGAAAAACGTATTGTCAAAGTTTCCGAATTTCACCCGAGCGAGGTTGACTTTGAAAAGTACCTAAAAAAGACTTTTGAAAATTTTCCGCACGAAACAATTCTTTTGATAGTTAATTCGGAAAGCAAGAAAGGTTTCGAATTAAAACGCAAATTATACGTGACATATGTGGATTGCAACTGTATGGATGAGGAAAGCGTTGCAAAGTGGGCTTATGTAACTTTTAGGAACGCAAAAATTTCCGCTTCTGCCGAAGTTTGCACTTTGATTGCGAGGTATTGTCTGTGTAATATGTCGCGTGTTGCACTTGAAGTTGAAAAACTTATTGATTATAAAAAGCACGGTGAAATAACGCGTGCGGATGTGGATGAGCTTGTTTATAAAGAAGCAGACTATAGAATTTATGAAATGACTAACGCGGTGTCCCGTCGTGACTTTGACACATTCGTTAAAATTCAAGCCGAACTTTGCTGCAAAGCGGGTGATGAAACTAATTTACTGTCGGGGTTGTTTTCATATTTTAAAAATTTGCTTACAATTCTTTCTTCAAATCAAAGCGATGCACAGCTTTCCGTGCTATTAAAAATGAAAGAATACGGAGTTAAAAAAAGCAGAGAGCAAGCCTATTCGATAGGCGAGGACAGGTTAAAATATTTGCTTTGTGAAATATATAGTGCCCTCGCCGAGATAAAATGCGGCAATTTAACGCCTAATAGCGCCTTACAGGC
>CAJTQE010000014.1:13228-24211 GCA_910578655.1 uncultured Christensenella sp. | reverse complement strand
ATAAATGGTAAAATATTTTTAATATAAAGTAAAATAAAGCGATATAAACGCTTTATTTTTTCTTTTTTAAATTATATAATATTTATTGTAGATTATTGTCGGAGAGTAGCAATGGCTCAGTGGGAAGTAATTAAACAAAATATAATAAATAACTTTGGCACTCAATTTGCAGACAGATGGCTGACGTATCTTTTGCAGTTCGTTTTGTTTTCTATTTTGTATTATCTCATTTTTAAAGTGCTCAGAAATAATAAGGCGGATAAGTTTGTAGGTATAATAGTATTTTTTATTGTACTTACCGGCATTGCTTTGGCTTTTTCCGAAGAACTTGACTCCGGCTTCCTGTTCATAATAATCGTAATGACTGCGCTTTTAGTCTTTACTATGTTCCATACCGAAATTAAAAGAACGCTTCTTGACGCAGGAATAAAGAAAAGTAAGAAATTGTCAGAACCGATAACCGTTACGGGTGTTGAACTGATAATGGATGAAATAGTTCGAGCAGTGCAAAATATGTCCAAAAATGATATAGGGGCGCTTATAGTGCTTTCAAACGACAACTTGCCCGAGGGAATTATCGAAAGCGGAACAAAAATTAACGCGCAGATTACTTCACAGATGGTTGAAGCAATATTTTATCCCAAAGCGCCGTTGCATGACGGTGCGCTCGTAATAGAGGGAAACAAACTATATGCGGCAGGTTGCTTTTTGCCGCTTGCGCAGGATGAAAGGCTTCCCAAAGAAATGGGCAGTCGCCACCGTGCCGCGCTTGGCGTTACAATGGTGGCAAGCGTAACTGCAATAGTCGTATCGGAAGAAACGGGTATTATTTCAATAGTCAAAAACGGCTCTATTAAAAAGAAGTACGCCGATGCAACCGATATTAAAGAAGCGCTCAGCGACTATTATTGGTCAGACTTGACGGCAGAGGCTGTGGGTTAATTTTGAGGTAAATTATGAAAAGATTCGGTAAATTTTTAAAAAACTTTTTTACAACCAACATACCCGTAAAATTGCTTGCAATTGTGCTTGCCGCGCTTACGGTGCTGTTTATCAATATTTAAAGTTTTGCCCGCATCGTTTTACGGTGTGGGCAGATTTAAAGCAAATTGTAACTGTTATGCGGAGAAATTCATATCTTAATAGTAGTAATAAAAGGTTGATTTTTCAATGTCGGTAAAAGTGTGTAAATTTGGCGGAACATCAATGGCAGACGCCAATATAATAAGAAAAGTAAAAGATATAATTGAAAGCGATGAAGCACGCCGCATCATTGTGGTTTCGGCACCCGGTAAAAGATTTTCGGGTGATAAAAAAATAACCGATTTGCTTTTTGAGTGCCATAAAGAACTTGTAAGAGAAGGAACATGCAAAAAAAGCTTTTCGGCAGTTCGTGCGCGTTTTTTGGATATAGTAAAACAACTTGAACTGACTTTTGATTTTGACGCAGTCCTTGAAGATACGTTTGTGCGCATCGAAAAAGAAAAAAGCGAACAGTTTACGGTTTCGCGCGGAGAATATCTGTGCGGAAAACTTATTGCTGAATATTTTTGCCTGCCGTTTATTGATGCGGAAGGAACAGTTTTCTTTAACGCAGACGGAACTTTGGATGCGGAAAAATCATATAAGGCTGTTTCGTCTGCGGTGAGTAAGACGGGCAAGGGGGTAATACCCGGTTTTTACGGCGTTGACGAGGAAGGAAGAATAAGAACTTTTTCACGCGGCGGCTCTGATATTTCAGGTGCGATAGTTGCGCGTGCCGTGAACGCATCGCTGTATGAAAATTGGACCGATGTTTCAGGCTTTTTAGCGTGTGACCCCCATTTAGTAGACAGCCCTGCGCCTATCGAGGCGCTTTCATACAAAGAATTGCGTGAATTAAGTTATATGGGGGCAAACGTTTTGCACAGCGAGTCTATTTTTCCCGTGCGCAAAGCGAATATTCCTATACAGATTAAAAACACTTTCCGTCCCGACGACGTAGGCACTACTATAGTACCCACTTCGCGTTATATGCCGAACGGAAGAACGGTTACCGGTATTGCAGGTAAAAAGAATTTTACAGTCATTTACATAGAAAAATCGCTTATGAATTCGGAAATAGGCTTTGCGCGCAGAGTTCTTTCAGCAGTTGAAGCCGAAAATGTTTCCGTAGAACATATTCCCACAGGAATAGACACTATGTCGCTTTTAATTGAAAGCAGCGAATTGAACGAATTAAAACTAAGCAGAATACTTGAAGGTATAAAATGCGAGGTTGAACCCGATATTATAAGGGTTATGGAAAATATTGCATTAATTGCAACTGTCGGTCACGGAATGAGTTCGTCTGTCGGAACAAGCGCAAGACTGTTTAAGGCGATAGCAGCGGCGGAAATAAACATTAAACTCATAGATATGGGGTCAAGTGAGCTGAACATAGTCGTCGGCGTTAAAAATGCCGATTACGAGCGTTGTATTAAAGCAATTTACGGTGAATTTTTTGTGGGTTGAGGTGAATTATGGATATACTGGCAGGCAGCATAACCAAGGGACAAGCAGTTGCGCTTATTCTTTTATGCGTGTTTGTGTTTATTTTTATTGTGGTTGATATTTATCTCGTTCTTTCCCTGCGCAGAAAAAACAAAAAACTTGCAAAGAATTCTGAAAATTATTTGGACGAGTCCGTGAGGACAAGCCCCACCAATGAAGAGGAAACCCATGAGTAAGGCAGACGATATATTTATTGCGAATATTAAAGATATTCTCGATAACGGTGTGTGGGATACAGACTGTAAAGTTCGTCCTAAGTGGAGCGACGGGACAAGTGCTCATACTGTAAAAAAATTTTGCATTGTCAATAGGTATAATCTTGAAGAAGAGTTCCCTGTTTTAACGATAAGGCGTACTTATTTTAAGTCCTGCATTAACGAGCTGCTGTGGATATGGCAGAAAAAAAGCAATAATATTAAAGACTTAAATTCCAAAATTTGGAATCAGTGGGCAGACGAAAACGGGTCCATAGGCAAAGCATACGGCTATCAGCTTGCAAGAAAGCATAAATATTCAGAGGGTGAATTTGATCAGGTTGACAGGGTCTTGTACGATTTGAAAAATAATCCCGCAAGCCGCCGCATTATTACAAATATATATAATTTTGACGATTTGCACGAAATGAATTTATATCCTTGCGCTTATTCGATGACTTTTAACGTATCGGGTGATACTCTTAACGGAATCTTAAATCAGCGTTCAAACGATATGCTTACTGCAAATAACTGGAATGTGGTTCAGTACGCGGTGCTTTTGAAAATGTTTGCACAGGTTTCCGGTCTGAAAGCAGGGCAATTAGTGCATGTTATTGCCGACGCGCATATTTACGACAGGCATGTACCTATAGTAAAAGAAATAATCGAAATGCCGCGGCATAAAGCGCCTGTTTTGGAAATAGACAAATCAGTCAATAATTTTTATGATTTTACGGTAGATAGTTTTAAACTTATCAACTATGAATTCAATGAAAAGAAGTATGATATTCCCGTTGCGGAGTAACGGTCTGAGAGGGAGTTTTTGAAAGCAATTTTACACGCTGATAAAAATTGGGGAATAGGCAAAAGCAACTCGCTTATGTTTAAAATTCCTGCGGATATGAAATTTTTTAAGGAAACGACTGTCGGTAACGTAGTCGTAATGGGTTCAAACACTCTGAAATCATTGCCCGGCGGAAAACCGTTAAAGGATAGAACAAATATAGTTCTTTATCCGGGCGGACGGAAAAGAGATGATTGTACGATAGTCGATTCGCTTGAAGAGCTTTTCAGTCAAATCAAAAAATATGACAGTGAAAAAGTTTACGTTATCGGCGGAGCAATGATGTATAAAACTCTTTTGCCGTATTGCAGCGAAGTGTTGGTGACTAAAGTTGATGCTGTTGGAGATGCGGACGTGTTCTTTGACAATCTTGACAAAAACGATTGCTTTAAACTTGTATATGAAAGTCAACCGCTTGAAACCAACAGTCTTATAATAAAATTTGCAAAGTATAAAAATTTATCGGTTAAGCCTATTTAGCAAATGAGTAAAACGGAAAAACTTATAATTTTAATAATAAATACGTTGCTTTGCAGCGGAGCAATAGTACTTACGGCAACTTTAATGCAGGGGTGGGGCGTATTAGTTTCAATAATATGTTATGCCTTGCCCTGTATCGGGTTCGTAGTAGGTATCGTTGCTTTTGCATTGAACAAACAAGTAATTTTAAAAAGTTGCGTTGTGGTTATGGTCTGCATATTTATGATGATCTGCGCAATAGCTGTAACAAGTAAAATTGCTCACCTTGAACAATATAAAACCGATGAGGAAAAGATAAAAAAACTTACCGAGTTAATAAGAAATACAGGCGAATGGGGGATGGTTGTTTTTGTTGTCATCCAAATTTTGCAGGTAGTAATACTGCCTATACCTGCAGTGGTTTGCTATGTTCCCGGAAGCCAGATTTGGGGAGCGGGAATTGCAACTCTATTGGCCTCATTAGGAGTGGTGATAGGCTCTACAATTGCTTATTGCATCGGTAAATTTTTCGGACGCAAAGCAGTAGTATGGATAGCAGGTAAGGAGACCACTGAAAAGTATATAAATTATATCGGTAACAGAGGCAAAATTATTTTTATACTTATGCAGGTTTTGCCGTTTTTCCCCGATGATATATTGTGTATGATAGCGGGGCTTACCGCAATGAGTTTTCCTTTCTTTATAATAACGATAATCCTTGTCAGACCGCTTGTAATAATTCTTTATTGTTATTTAGGCGAAGGAACTATTATTCCTTTTCACGGGTGGGGGATTCCGGTATGGATAACTATTTTCGTTGTGGCGGTAGTTCTTGCAATTCTTTCGTTTAAATATCAGGACAAAGTTGAAAAGTGGTTGTTTGTACGGTTTAAAAGAAAGAAGAAAGAATCCGAAGCGAAAGAGGAAGATAATACAACTGAATAGAACATAAATTTCAACTGATTCATAAAATAAAGTGTACAAAAGTATTACTTAGGAGAAATCAGTGTGGAATGGTTTGTAAATTTAGAAGGGTGGCAGCAGGCTTTGATAGCTACTACGTTTACGTGGGGGCTTACTGCTCTCGGCGCTTTACCCGTCTTTTTTTGTAAAAGCGTAAGTAAAAATGCTTTTTCATTTATGATGAGCGGAGCCGCAGGTATAATGCTTGCGTCAACTTTTTTCTCTCTGCTTATGCCTGCATTGGAAACGGCAACCGATTACGCTTTTCTAATTTTAACGTGCGGCTTTGTGCTTGGCGGACTTACAATAATACTTACCGATATAGTTACTTCAAAACTGCACATATTTTCTGATAATACCAAAAAGCAAAGTTGTGCGGTGATGTGTATTGCCGTAACCGTACATAATATTCCGGAAGGGCTTGCGGTAGGCGTTGCGTTCGGTGCGCTTGCGCTTGGCAACGGGGTTGAAGCTGTTGCGGCAATAATGCTGGCAGTGGGAATAGGGATACAAAATTTTCCCGAAGGAATGTGTGTTGCGTTTCCGTTGCGCGCCAACGGTGTAGGTAGATTTAAGTCGTTTTTTATAGGTCAAATATCTGGTGCGGTGGAAATAGTTGCAGGCGTGTTTGGTGCGTTTGCCGTATCTATATCCAACGGAATTCTTCCGTATGCGCTCTCGTTTTCGGCAGGGGCAATGGTTGCCGTAGTTTGCTCGGAACTCATTCCCGAAAGTTTTGCCGCAGGCAAAGTCAAAGCAACTTTGGGTGTAACGTTCGGTTTTGCAATTATGATGATTCTTGATCTTGCGTTCGGTTAAAAATTTAAAATTTAAAAGCTCGACATATTGTCGGGCTTTTTGTGTTTTGCGGATAATTGGGAATAATTAGCTGATTTTTTCTCAATATATTTGTATGGATATCAAAAATACGGCGATAGTGATTGGCGGCAGTTCCGGGATAGGTTGTGAAACTTGCTCAAAACTGATAAACGGCGGTTGGAACGTAACAAATATATCGCGCACTAAGTGCAAAGTTGCGAAAGTCGATAATGAAATAGCCGACGTTGTTTCCGGCAGTACGCTTTCGGACGTAATTACCCGTACCGGTGAAAAATGCGTCAATATAGACGCTCTTATTTATTGTGCCGGTTTTTCTATGGCGGCACCTATAGAATATGCCAAAGAAAGCGATTACAGATACCTTTTCGACGTAAATTTTTTTGGCGCATTAAAAGCAATGCAGGCAGTAATTCCATTTATGAAATCGAACGGAGGTAAAATTATTTTGGTTGGTTCTCTCGGCGGAGAATTGCCGATTTTATTTGATTCGTTTTATTCGTCTTCAAAGGCTGCGCTTGAAATGCTTGCAAAGGAAGCGTATCTTGAATTGAAGCCGTATAACATAAAGGTAACGGCGCTTCTGCCGGGCGGCACGCGAACGGAATTTACTTTCAAAAGAAAAGTTTATTCTTCAGACGAAACAAAAACTTATTCGCAAAAGGTTGGCAGTGCGGTTTCTGCGCTTTCCGATATGGAGCAAAGAGGGATGTCGCCTGTAAAAGTAGCGGAAGATATATATAATATTTTACTTTCGGACAAGCCGCCCGTAGTTAAAGTAAGCGGTTTTAAAAATTCGACTTACAGAATAATATCGCACATAATACCTGAAAAAGTAACTTTATATTTTGATGATAGGATGTACAGGCAATGAGAAAAGAATTTGATTTGTCGCGTCGTGACGAGCGCGAAAGTTACGTAAAAAATATAAGCGAAAAAGGAGTTAAAAATGACAGGCAAGACAAAAGAGAACTTTAACAGTAACTATTTAAACTATGTTAAAACTCAAATTCCTCCTTCGCGACAGTTCAGAAACTGCCTTTCAGCTTTCGGGGTCGGCGGACTGATTTGCTGTATCGGTCAGTTTATTCGTTTTATGCTTGAATATCTCGGTTTATCGGGTGACGAACTTGCAGGCACTACTTCGGTCGTACTTATATTTTTAGGGTGTTTACTGACGGGGTTCGGGGTATACGACAGGATAGGAAGGTATGCGGGCGCAGGCTCTATTGTGCCAATTACGGGCTTTGCAAACAGCGTTACTTCGCCTGCTATCGAATTTAAAACGGAGGGTTGGATTTACGGAATGGCGGCAAAGATGTTTACGGTTGCAGGCGCAATTGTAGTGTTCGGCGTTTGCTCCGGTGCCATCGTAGGTCTCATTTATTATTTTATCTGATGAAAAAAGGCAATACGGTATTTTTTAAAAATCAACCAAGAATTGAATCTTTTGCGGCAATTTGCGGCAGTAAAGAAAAAGAGGGTGTTATAGGCCGGTATGCCGATGTAACACTGACGGATGATATGTACGGCGAAAGCACGTTTGAAAAAGCTGAGTGCAAAATGCTGACGAATGCAATTTCGCTCTGCATTGAAAAGGGCGGCAAAACGGAAAGGGACGTCGACGTTCTTTTATCGGGTGACTTGCTTAACCAAATTATTTCTGCAAGTTTCGCTGCGCGCGACTACGATTTGCCGTTTTTAGGGCTCTATTCGGCTTGTTCTACAATGTCTGAAAGTATGATGCTTGGAGCGATGCTTGTAAACGCCGGCTACGTCAAGCGTGCGATAGCGGCAACGGGCAGTCATTTTGCTTCGGCCGAAAGGCAATATCGTTATCCGCTTGAATTGGGCTGCACAAGACCTCCTCAAGCGCAATGGACGGTAACCGGTGCAGGCGGTTGTATGATTGCCGATAAAAAAGAGGGCATAAAAATAGTCAGCGCAACTATGGGTAAGGTATGCGATTACGGCGTTACCGACGTCAACAATATGGGCGCGGCAATGGCGCCTGCGGCGGCGGACACGATAATCCGGCACTTAAAGGATACGGGTAGGCAGCCGTCCGATTACGATATGATTTTAACGGGTGATTTGGGCGCGCTGGGGAGTCGTGTAGTAAAGGACTTGACGTGGGAAAAGGGATGCGATATTTCTAAGGTACACGTCGACTGCGGCGAAATTGTTTATAAAGTTATTGAAAGCGAATTTCAAGGCGGCAGCGGCGCGGGCTGTTCCGCAATAGTGCTTAATTCATACGTTTTAACTAAAATGCAGGCAGGACTTTATAAACGCATTTTATTTGCCGCTACCGGTGCATTGCTTTCAACTGTTTCTTCAGGGCAGGGCGAAAGCATTCCTTGCATAAGCCACGCGGTGGAGTTGGAGTTATAATATGGGACAAGAAATTTTAATGATAGCTTTGGCATACTTAAAAGCTTTTGCGGTAGGCGGAGGTATCTGCCTGATAGCGCAGATAATAATAAACTTTACGGATTTGACGGCAGGTAAAATTTTAGTCTACTTTATGCTTGCAGGCGTCGTTTTAACTGCGCTGGGTATCTATCAGCCGTTGGTAGAATTCGCGGGCGCAGGCGCAACTGTTCCGATTTCGGGTTTCGGTTATCTTCTTGCTAACGGCGCAATGAAAGGGGCTGAAAAGGGACTCTTTTACGCGGTGACAGGTCCGCTGGCTGCGGCCAGCGCGGGCGTAACGGCGGCAGTGGTGTTTGCTTTTTTAATGTCTTTAATTTTTAAATCAAGAACTAAGCGCAACTGACATACAATATTGTATGGAAAAGAAGAATCGTAAATTTAAACGCTTTAAAATAATTTTCGTGCTTATTTGCTTTTTGATAATCGCTACACTAATATATTTTCAGCGCAACGTGACGCGCGTGCTTATATCTATAAGTGAGGCAACGATACGTTCAATTACTACCGTTGCGGTAAACGATGCAATTTATTATACGCTTAACGACGCAATGCGTTACGATGATTTAATTACCATTGAACGTGACGAAGCCGGCAATGTAACGTCGATTACAACAGACAGCCTGAAAATCAACAGAATAGCGAGAGATACCGCGTATCTCTCGCAGGAAAATCTCACAAAAATGAGCGATGAGGGAATTATGGTTCCTCTTGGCGCGCTTACTGGTATAGAGGCGCTTGCAGGTTTCGGACAGAAAATAAATATTAAAATAATACCTATAAGCAATGTGGAGTGTCGCTTTGTTTCAAAGTTCAAGCAGGCAGGTATAAATCAGACTCTTCATTCTCTGTATCTTGAAATCGTTTCAGATATTTCAATTATACTTCCGTCAAAAAGCACTAACCTTGCTTCTACAATAGAAGTGCTTATTTGCGAAAGCGTGATAACGGGCAAGATTCCGGATACATATCTTCAAGCTTCGCTTGCAGGTTCAGATACAGCTTTAGTGCCAAAAAAATGACCGTTTGTTAATTTTTTACAAACGGATTTTGTTATTTATGCGCATTATCATTGACTTTGTTATAAAAATATGATAAAATATTTCATATTACAATATAATCTGATTTATTAATTAAGGAGCGAGTGGCAATGAAACGCATTACCAAATATATTTATGCGCTTATTGTTCTTATTGTTGCGGCAACTGTCGGAATAGTTGTCGGCGTTTATTCTTTAATTATTAATAATATAGTTGAAAAAACCACAATAGAGAATATCAGTGAAATTGTAGAACACGACAGGAACTCAATTTCAATGTTTGTCGATTATAATTGGCAAAATTTAAAACGCATTGGAGAACGATTGAAACGTCGGGTGAATACAGCTAATGATTTGCGAGATGTAGAGCAGATAAACGAGTATCTTGGTTATGAGGCTTACGAATCGACGTTTGACAAAGTTTTCCTTTTAATGCAAGACGGGTCTTATTATACCGATATATCTTATCGGAAAGATGAAAGCACACCCGATTACTACCCGTTTAAAACATTGTTTGAAGGAGAAAACGACAAAGTTATCGGCTTCGGCTCAATCCCCGTAATGAGTTCGGATACGGCTGTTATTTACGGTTACAGACTTACGGATAAGGATTTTCTATCCGGCATTAAAATAGGCGAAAATCAAATGGAGGTTGCCGGAGTTATCGGTATAAGCAAGCGTTCGTCAATTGTTGAGGGGCTTGTCATTAATAGCTTTATAGACGAGGACGGAACGGTTCGCGGATACAGCTCGCTTATTAACTTTAACGGCGATTACATAGTTGACAGAAACGATATTGCAAGTTCAGATGTCGATAATCTATTACAGCAAATAGATGAAAGCAAAGACTGTGATCTGACAAGAGAACAGGTAGAAGAGAAAATGCATAGAGGAGAATCTTTTTGGTTCTACCAGGAAATGAACGGCGTTCGCCGCTTAAATTACTGCAGTCCTCTGAGCGGTAATTTGGATTGGTATTTCCTTTTGTCGGTTGACGACGATGCATTGAAAGAGCAGAGCAGTTCGTTTGTTGTAATGGTCGTTTCTGCTTTGAGTATTGTAGTATTTATAAGTTTAGTTGCTGTTATAATTATTTTGGTTATGCAGAATAAGACGGCGAAAGCTTATGCTAATGAAAAGGCGCAAAGCGAGTTTTTATCGAATATGAGCCACGAAATACGTACGCCGTTGAACGGAATTATCGGGCTTAACTACCTTATGATGAACGCAATCGATAATCCTGAAAAGCGTAAACTTTTTAAAGAATGGCTTACCAAATCGCATAGAACGGCAAATTATCTATTGTCTTTGATTAACGATATTCTCGATATATCAAAACTGCGTGCAGGCAAAGTTGAAATAGCGCACGAACCTATGCTGATTGAGGCTATCGTTGACTCTATTTATTCGATGCAGTGTGAAAATATTACAAGCAGGGGAGTTGAATATCTTACTGACGTAAATATAACGGTACCTTGTGTTTTGGGTGACGATATACGCGTTAAACAGGTGCTTATGAATATCATAGGCAATGCGGCAAAATTCACACCCTCAGGCGGTTATATTAAACTGACCGTTAAGCAGGAAATGATTGACGAAACGCACGTAAAGACTTCGTTTATTTGCCAAGATACCGGTTGCGGAATGAGTAAAGAATTCCTTGAAAAGATATTCGATAAGTT
>CAJTQE010000014.1:0-13212 GCA_910578655.1 uncultured Christensenella sp. | reverse complement strand
AGGAACGTGACAGCAATAATGAATCTACTAAGGGAACCGGTCTCGGTATGGCAATAAGCAAATTGCTTGTAACAGCTATGGGCGGTGAAATCAATGTGGAGAGCGAGCTTGGCAAAGGAAGTGAGTTTACCATTTCTATTCCTGCAGAAATTTCCGATATTCCGGATTATATGAAACACAATATGGATGAGGGAGCGGCAAGCATTGCGCGAAAGCGTTCGAAATTTAAAAACTTAAAAGTTCTTATTGCCGAAGATAATGATTTAAACGCCGAGATATTAATTGAAATCTTGCAGGAGGCGGGTTTTACCTGTACGCACGCTTCGGATGGAGAAAAGGCTGTTGACGCATTTGCTTCTTCCGATATAGGCGAATTCAGTGCAATACTTATGGATATGCGTATGCCCGTGCTTGACGGCTGTGAAGCGGCAAGCGCGATAAGAAGGCTTGACAGGGCTGACGCAAAAACGGTGCCGATTCTTGCCTGCACGGCGAATACATTCCAGGAAGATAAGCTTAAAGTGTTTGACAGCGGTATGAACGATATTCTGACAAAGCCTATAGACGTTAAAATACTTTTGCGCAAAATGGAATGTATAAGAAACGGCAAGAACTCCGACGGTAGCGATAAGGAGGAGTCGTAAATGGTTAAATCGGTTAAAAAAATTTTTTTGTCTCTTTTAATTGCTCTTTTTCTGTTGCTTGCCTGCCTGCCTTTGTTTGTTGGATGCGGTGGAAAGTCGGTCAAGCAAATAACGATAAAGGTTCCGCGTTCAAGCACGCTTAACAGCGTTGCGCGTCCCGATTTGAAAAGCGTAACCGCGCTTTTGACGCAAGCAAGCGAGGAGTTCGCCGCACAGTACGGCAAGGAAATTAAGGTCAGAGTGGTCGAATTTGAATCCGGTGAGGAAACCAAAGCGGTTTACAACACCTTCGGTACGCCCGACGCTGCGGATATTCTCTACGACAGTTTTTATAATATGAGCTCGTTTATCCATACGGGCAACGCCGTACCGCTCGACGATGTTTTATCCGACGAAATGGCGAAGGATTTGAATTCAAAGTACGTAGATAACGGACGCTTCGATAAAAAGCTGTATATGATGCCGTATATGGTGTCGCAGAATATTCTTATCTATAATAAGCAGCTGCTCAGGCAGTGTGGGCTGGACGCTTATATCGGTGAAAACGGAACAATATCAGACTGGCCGATTGAAGACTGGACGGCAATACTTAATACGCTTGCGGAAAAACTGCCTACGGGTTACGTTCCCACTATGATGTACGCAAAGGACAATGAGGGCGACACTCATATAATGACGTTGCTGCGCTCGTACGGCAGCGATTTATTCGATGCAAACGTAAATTTTAAGCTTGACGACAAAGCGGTAGAGGCATTGCGCTGGATTCAGAGCGGAGTAACGAACGGTTGGTATCTGCCGGTTCCTTATTTCAAAACCATGTCGGATAACAGCAGTAAGTTTAAAACGGGCGAAATGGCGTTTTTCAACTTCAATTCGGCGGGGCCAATGTACCGCAGCGTTATTGCCGAGGGCGGACTGGATAAATACGGATTTGTCAATTATCCCGGAAACAACTGTACCTTCTTTTGCGAGGGGTTCGAGGTTTTCGATAACGGCGACAGCGAAAAAATAGAAATAGCAAAAGATTTCGTAAAATATTTCTATGCAACCGATAAGTGGATGGAGTGTTCGGCAGGAAGTATCCCCGTAAGCAATAAAGTGCTTGAAAAGTATGAGGATAAGATTCTGCTGCTCGACGCGTTTCTGGATAACGCTGTAAACGAGGTCGATTTCAGAAGAAACCTTCCTAACTGGCAGGGCGCTGACAATTCCGTCGGTAGCGTATTCCATAAGGAAATAGCAAATTTGCTAATCCGTGACGCGAACGGCAATTTTGCGCTTACGCCCGAGGAATGTGCAAGAATTCTTGAAACCAAGCTTAACGAAGCAATAAACAGCGGTAGGACCAACAGTCATCCGCACGACTAAAACAGATTTAATTGTTTTTTAATCGACGGTACGGTAAACAGTAATTTAGCGGAGAGAAAATACAATAGATAAAAAACAAATATTTCAAATTCATATCCGAACAAAATAAACTTTAAAAACATAGCCCGCTATACTTCGTTTGTGAAGTTAGCGGGCTATTTGTTTAAGGAAAAATTACTGTGACAGAGTGCGGATTATTTTATCTTAGCGTTATATTCATTTTGAATTTAAGTTTGTTAAGTATCTTTTTGACGTAACCGTCAACCTTGTCGTCAATGGATTCGTCTTTAGGGGTAAAGGTGATTTTGAACGCCATGCTCTTTTTATTTTTTTCTATCTGCTCGCCTGCGTATATATCGAAAAGGTGAACGTCGGTCACGTATTTGCATGCGGAATAAATTTCCTTCTCTATTGCGCCTGCGGTAACGCCCACATCGCAAATCAGCGCCAAATCGCGTGTGTATTCCGCAAATTTGGGGAGAGGCGTATATCTGAAAGGCTTTGAAAGTTTTTCAAGCATTTCATAATCTATTTCACCGATGACCACCGTTCTGTCAATTACAAGGTTTTCGGCTACGGTGGGGGCAAGAATTCCTAAATATCCGATATACTCACCGTCACATTTGATTTTTGCGGTTTTACCGGGATGCAGGAAAGGTTTCGTATACGGTTCGTATTCAAATTTCAAATTCAGGTGCGAGGCGAGGTTGTCGATAATTCCTTTAAGGTGGAAGAACGTGCAACTGCCCCACATGCCGAAACTCAGTACTTTCTTTTCAATAGGAAAATTTTTTAAGGGCAGTTCGTCAGCAAGGTAAATTTTTGCAAGCTCAAACAACTTTCCGTTCATATTGCCGCGTCTTAAATTCCTAACGATTACATTAACCATTGACGGGGCGAGGGTGGTTCGCATAACGGATAAATCCTCGCTGATAGGATTTAAAATTTTAATTGCTTTTCTTTCGTCGCTGTCATTTGCATAATTCAGCAAGTCGAAATCTTTTTCCGATATAAAAGAATAACTTGAAATTTCATAAAGGCCCTTGCTTACAAGAATATCTTTTAACTTGTTTTCAGCCTGCTGTTTTTCCGACAGTCCACCGCTTGTAACGGTGGCGGTGGGTATAAACGTCGGAACAATATGCCCGTAACCGTACATTCTTATTATTTCTTCGGCAATGTCGGGATAGCCGTCAATATCCTCCCTGTAACGCGGAACGGTCAAATTCATTTCGTTGCCGTTGACAGATACTTTGAAGTTAAGGCTTTTTAAAATTTTTTCCATAGCTTTTGCCGGTACCGTTATTCCGAGCAAAGCATTTATTTTGTCACCGTTAACCGTCAATTGCTTTTCTGTGAGAATAGAATTCGGAGTTACAACGTCAACACTAACGTCGGTTACGGTGCCGCATTTCAATGCATCGATTAAATGTAATGCTCTAAGCATCGCTTTTTCTACCGTATAATCGTTTACTCCCTTTTCAAAGAGAGAGGAGGAGTCGGAGTGCTGTCCCAAAGCTCTTGCGGTGCGCCTTACGTTGTCGCGGGCAAATTTCGCGGCTTCGAAAAGTACCTCGGTAGTATCCTCTCGTATTTCGCTGTTCAGTCCGCCCATAATTCCCGCAAGCGCACACGGCTTCGAAGCGTCGCAAATAACTAAATTTTCGCTGTTCAGCTCGAACTCGTTTTCATCGAGCGTGACTATTTTTTCTCCGTTTTCTGCTCTTCGTATATTAACGGTTTCTCCCGAAAGCGTCCTCAAATCGAATGCGTGCATAGGTTGTCCTAATTCAAGTAGAACAAAATTCGTAATGTCTACCACATTGTTGATAGAGCGTATTCCGCAAAGCGCAAGCTTCTTTTTCAGCCATGCGGGGGAGGGGGAGATTTTTACGTCTTTAACGTAATGGCTTATATATCTTTGGCAAAGTTCGGGAGCTGTATTGGTAATTGTGATTTTTTTGTTTGATTTTACAGTTTTAAAATAGCAGTCGGGTTCTTTTACGGGTTTATTTAAAACGGCGGCAATTTCACGCGCGATCCCGAAAATGCTTTGGCAGTCGGGTCGGTTTGCAGTTATAGAAATGTCGAAAATGTAATCGTCAAGTCCAAGTTCGTGTTTTACGTCTTCGCCGTTTTTTAAAGAAGAGGGCAAAATTAACAGCCCGTTATAGTCCGCGCCTTTGTACATATCTCCGCTTACGCCGAGTTCAATGCCCGAGCAGAGCATTCCGTCAGATTCTATTCCGCGTAATTTACCTTTTTTGATAGTCATTACGCCTTCAACGGTTATATGGTCTTTGGCGGTGGCGTATACGGTGGCTCCGACTAACGCACAGGGAACTTTTATACCCGTTCTGACATTATCTGCACCGCAGCAAATTTGGAAAATTCCCTTATCGCCGCAATCAACCTTGCAAACGGACAGGTGTGTTCCGTCAACTTTTTGACATTCTGTTACTTCGCCAACAACAACGCCGGAGATATCCTTGCCTATTTCATATAATTCTTCAACTTCAAAACCGCAGGAGAAGAGCTTTGCCTGCAATTCTTCCGGAGTAACGTCAATATCAACGTAATCTTTAAGCCAACTTAAAGGTGCTTTCATTTTATTTTCTCCTTAACCTTTGAACTGTTTCAAAAAGCGAGTGTCGCCTTCGAATAAAAGTTTCATATTGTTTATTCCGTATTTAAGCATCGCAATTCTTTCTATGCCGAGTCCGAATGCAAAACCGGTATACTCGTCCGGATTAATGCCGCAGCCTTCAAGCACGCGTCTGTTGACCATGCCTGCGCCGCCGACTTCTATCCACCCTGTGCCCTTGCAAAGCCGGCAGCCTGAGCCGCCGCATTCGAAACAGCTGACGTCAACTTCGACGGAAGGTTCGGTAAAAGGGAAGTAAGAGGGGCGTAACCGCGTTTTTACACCGCGTCCGAAAATTCTTTTTACAAATTCGTCAAGCATTCCCTGTAAATCGCACAGCGTCAAACCTTTATCCACAACCAACATTTCCATCTGCGAAAACATAGGAGAATGGGTTGCGTCGTCGTCGCTTCTGTATACTTTGCCGGGCGACAAAATTTTTATGGGTGGCTTTTTGTTTTCCATAACTCTTATTTGACCCGATGAGGTCTGCGTTCTCAAAAGCAGGTTTTCGGAAAGGTAAAAGGTGTCCTGCATATCTCTTGCAGGGTGGTCTTTCGGGGTATTCAGCGCAGTAAAATTGTAGTAGTCGTTTTCAATTTCGGGTCCTTCAAATATTTCAAAGCCCATACCGAGAAAAATATTAATAAGTTCTTTTGTGACAAGCGTAGTGGGATGGTACGCTCCGTCCGGCAAATCGAGTCCCGGCATAGTCACGTCTATTTTTTCATTGGCGTACCGCTTTTCAAGTTCTATCGATTTGAGTCCGCTTTCAAGCTTGTTGAACTGCTCTTCGGTCCATTGTCTGAGCGCGTTTAAAAGCTTGCCCATGCTCGGACGTTCTTCGGGGGGAACGTCGCGCATATTTTTCATAAGCGAAGAAATTTCTCCGCTTTTACCCAAAAATTTAAGTTTAATTTCTTGCAGAGTTTGACTTGACTTAATGTCTTTAATCGTGTCCTCTATTTGATTTTCGATTTGTTTGATTTTTTCTTTTACGTCCATATATACCTCATAAAAAATATAATCGCCCCGTGAAAAACACAGGGCGAAAAATTCGCTGTACCACCTGATTTTGCGACAAAAGTCGCCTCGTGTTATCCTTAACGCGGAATTACGGAACGCATTACCAGAAGATAACTTTCACACGTTCGGCTCGCAAGTGAATAACGGTTTTTATTCTTTGAAGAATCTTTCAGCCTATGAATTCTCCTCTCTGAAAAGAATGTGCAAAAGCCGTCTGTCTTGGTCAGCGCCTTTAAAATTAATTTAATTATATTAAATAGTAAAAATAAAGTCAACGGTTTTAACTAATATATTTTTCCGCCAAAGCAGTCGTAAGCCACAATAGCGGGAAAATCTATAATTTCAAGTTTGTAAACGGCTTCCGATAAAAGGTCCTCAAAGGCGATTAGTTCGCTTTGTTTTATACAATTTGCGTATAGTGCACCGGCGCCGCCTATTGCGGCAAAATATATCGAACGGTTTTTTATAATTGCTTTTTGCACTTCGTCCGACATTTCGCCTTTGCCAATTATTGCGTTCAATCCCAAATCAAGCAAGCGAGGAGCGTATATGTTCATTCTTGCGGAAGTGGTGGGGCCGCAACTTCCTGAAACGGTATTCGGTTTTGCCGGGCAGGGGCCAGCGTAATATGTCGTGCTGCCGTCAATTTTGAACGGCAATTTTTCACCGCTGTCAAGTAGTGAAAATATGCGTTTGTGGGCGCAATCTCTCGCTGTCAAAATGGTTCCGGAAAGCAATACGCTGTCGCCTGCTTTTAAACTTTGAACGGTTTGTTTGGATAGGGGTAAAGTAAGTTTTTTCATATTACCGCCTTTTCACAGCGTACGCAATGACACTGAATATTTACGGCTACGGGCAGGCCTGCAATGTGCGTCGGAGCCAACTCGCAACTCACGCCGATGGCGCTAACTTTTCCGTGAAAGCCCTGACAGCCAATATTCAATTCGTTGATGCGCTTTAAAGCTTCTTTTTCTATATTTGCAACGTCGCTGCGCCCGTTGCGGCTGCCGACGTCGCGTGTTAAAGCTTTTTTTGCCAAATATGCGCAAGTGTCGAAATTTCCGCCTATGCCGACGCCGACGTAAACGGGAGGGCAGGGGCGTGATCCTGCAAGTTTTACCGTTTCTACAATCGCATCTATAATCCCGTCAACGCCCTGTGACGGTGTAAGCATAAAAATTTTTGAGGTGTTTTCGCTTCCGAATCCTTTAGGCATAAAGGTTATTTTAATTTTGTCCCCGTCTGTTATTTCGGTATGTATGGCGGCAGGGGTATTGTCGCCCGTGTTTTTGCGTGTAATGGGGTCGCACACCGACTTTCTGAAATATCCGTCGGAATACGCTCTACGAACGCCTTCGTTTATTGCCAAGTTAAGCGAACCGCCCTCAAAGTAGACTTCTTGACCTATTTCCAAAATAACTACGGCAAGCCCAGTATCCTGACATATCGGCATTTTAAGGTCTTCGGCAACAGCGCTATTGTCTAAAATTGTTTTTAAGGCAAACGCGCTTGCTTGTCCGTCCTCGTTTTGATAAGCGCATTCAAGTGCGGTGCGGCAAGGCTCTGTCAACGATATGCAAGCTTTTAAAGCTAATTTGTATATGCAGTCCTCAATGATTTTACAGTTAACTCTACGCATAACTTTATTTTATAACATTTGGTAGTAAAAGTAAAATATTTGTTTACAACAATAACATTTTAATGTATAATTAAAATATGGAAAATAATTGCAACAATTCCGATATGCAGACCGTTAGTGCAGGGCTCAATTCAAAGACGGGTGGTATATCGTTTAGCGTGCTTGTTATAATCTATTGTTTGTTTACAGTCGCTGTGTCGGCGGTAACGGCAATAATAGCAAACAGTATAATGAGCAAATACGGTTATACGGAACTTGATGACGCGCTTAAACACGTACAGAGAAGCGACGCGTTTATTTATATAAGCTATTTGCTGACGCCTATAATGCTCTCTCTTTGCGTGTTGTTTACTGCAAAGCGCAATAAGATAGGTTTTAAACAGATATTTCCCGTTAAGTGTAAACCCAAATATTATTTAATCGCCGTGATTTTTATTTTCGGACTGTTATTTTCGCTTAGCAATATAAACGGTCTTATGGTTAAGTTTTTTCAACTGTTCGGCTATCAACCCAAAGAATCGTCAAGTTATTTTCCTGAACTTACGGGTGGACTTATTGTTCCTGCGTTTATGGTAATTGCAATTTTGCCTGCTTTTTTTGAGGAACTGATGTTCAGGGGGTTGCTTCTCAATTGCTGTCAAAACGGTATGGGCAGTATACGGACGATTTTTGTTACAGGATTTTGTTTTTCACTCTTTCACGCGTCGCCAGAGCAAACGGTATATCAATTTATAGCCGGATGCGCGTTCGCTTTCCTTGCCGTGCGTTCAGGTTCGATTTTGCCGTCAATGCTTATGCACTTCATAAATAATGCGCTTTTAGTAATTTTTAATGCCTGCAATTTGTTTGATGAAACAGGAAATTTAATAATGTCTGATACGGCTTTTATTATTTTGACTGTGTTTTCTGCACTTTCATTTGTCGGAGCGACGGTTTGGCTTATACTTGATAAAACCCCTTTAAAAAAATGTGAAAAAGGCGGAGTAAAAGTCTTTTTCTTATATGCGTCGGTAGCGATAGGCGCTTTGGGACTTATTTGGATGCTGTTGCTTTTCGGGGTAAACTGATGCAGAAAATAAATATTATTTGCGTCGGCAAAATAAAAGAAAAATTTTACACGGACGCCGTTAACGAATATATGAAACGGCTATCCCGCTTTGCAAAAGTCGAGATTCGTGAAATTCCTGAATGCAGAACTTTAAGCGAAGAGGCGGAACTCATTTTAAAATCCGCAAAGGGGCGTTTAATTGCGCTGTGTGTGGAGGGTAAAAAATATTCAAGCGAGGCGTTAGCGCAATATATAAAGCAACTGACCGATACAGGGAACGAATGTACTTTTGTAATAGGTTCTTCGTGCGGACTTGCGGACGCCGTAAAGCACAAGGCTAATATTAAACTTTCATTTTCGGATATGACTTTTCCGCATCAGTTGATGCGTGTCATTTTGCTTGAACAAGTCTATCGTGCGTTTATGATAAACGGCGGAGGCGAATATCACAAATAGTTTTGGAATATTCTATTGTGTGATATATGATATTATAGAAAAATTTTATAAAAATTACGATGGCAGAAAGTGTGTTATCGGTTACTCGTTAAAAGGTAAGGACATATTTGCGTTTCACATAGGCAGTCCGACGGGCAGGCAGTTCATTGCAACTTACGCCATACACGGCAGGGAATGGATAACTGCAAAGCTTGCGTTAAAACACATTAAAATAGGTGTTAAAAATGGCGGCGGTTGGATAATACCGCTCGTTAACCCGGACGGCGTAGCAATCAGTGAAAGTGTGCGGGCTATGTGGAAAGCAAATGCGCGCGGTGTAGATTTAAATTGCAACTTCGATGCAGATTGGGGAAGCGGCAGGCTTAACACTAAACGACGCGGTGGGGAGAATTGCATAGGCGACTGTCCGTTTTCGGAAAGCGAAACAAAAGCTCTTAAAAATTTTACAGAAAAAATCCGACCGTACGTCACGTTTAGTTTTCATACGAAGGGTGAAGAAATATATTGGGAGTACAACGGTTCCGGTGACAGGAGCGGTGCGGAAATAATCGAAAAGGTGACGGGGTATACGCCTCTTGTAATTCGCGGTTCGGCCGGCGGTTACAAAGACTGGTGCATTCAAAAATTGCAAATACCGGCTTATACGATAGAGTGCGGAGCAGACGACCTTGAACATCCTATTACTGACATACGAAAGTTGAAAAAGTGTTTTTACATACTTAAAGCTTTTACGGAAAATTATGGACTATAAATTTATGAAAGCAGCGCTGAAATGCGCGCAGAAAGCGTTCGACGACGGAGAAGTTCCGATAGGAGCTGTCGTAGTCAGCGACGGAAAAATAATATCACGTGGGCATAACAGGCGGACAAAAAAACAAATTGCAACCGCTCACGCAGAAATCGAGGCAATTGAAAAAGCCTGCAAAAAGCTTAACAGTTGGCGTTTGCCCGAATGCGAACTGTACGTTACTCTCGAACCTTGTCCGATGTGTATGGGTGCGATGTTAAATGCGCGCATTAAAAAAGTTTATTTCGGCGCGTATGAGGCAAAAGGCAGGTCTATGACCGAACAACTTGCCGCGTCAAATCTCTTAAACCATAAAATAGAGGTTGAAGGCGGCGTTATGCAAGAAGAGTGTGCACGCATATTATCCGCATTTTTTGCTCAAATGCGTGAAAGAATTAAACAGTAATTAATTATTAAGCGTTTTGTTTGACTTTATAACTGCATAATAATAAAATAAATATAAATTGATTTTACATATGTACAAATATTTATATACGTAAAGAAAATTTTAGGAGGACAAAACTCTTAATGATTAATCACGGCAGTGAAATCAAAATATTTTCAGGCTCGTCGAATAAACCTCTTGCGGAAGCTATTGTTTCAAGGCTTAACACTTCATTGGGCGAATTGGAAATTATGCACTTTTCAGACGGCGAAATTTATGTTCGTTACGATGAATCTATTCGTGGCAAAGACGTTTTTCTTATACAGTCTACAAGTTCGCCCGTCAATAACAATTTGATGGAACTGCTTATAATGATTGATGCGGCCCGCCGTGCAAGCGCAGGTAGAATTACGGCGGTAATTCCCTATTTTGGTTATGCCAGACAAGACAGAAAGGCTCGTTCGCGCGAACCAATTACTGCCAAGTTGGTTGCAAATCTTATTACTTCTGCCGGCGCCGACAGAGTAATGACAATGGATTTGCACTGTCTGCAAATTCAGGGCTTTTTTGATATTCCGCTTGATAATCTTGTTGGCGGACCTACGTTGTATAATTATTTTAAACCCAAAGTTGATGACGATTTTGTGGTTGTATCGCCGGATATAGGTTCGGTTGCACGGGCAAGAAAAGTTGCTTCGCGTATGAATGCGAAGATGGCGATTATCGATAAGCGTCGTCCCAAGGCAAACGTAATGGAAGTAATGAATATCATAGGCGAAGTAGAGGGTAAAAACTGTCTTGTCGTCGACGATATGATTGATACAGCCGGAACAATGGTACAGGGCGCTATTGCCTTGAAAGAGGCAGGCGCAAAAGAAATTTACGGCTGTTGCTCGCACGGAGTACTTTCGGGTGCGGCTATTGAACGGCTTTCGAATTCGCCGATAACTCAGCTTGCAATTTTGGATACAATAAATATTCCTAAGGACAAGTTGTTGCCGTTTTTTAAAATTATTTCTACTGCACCTATATTTGCGGCTGCAATAGAAAACGTTTATCTTGACAGACCTGTGTCAAAAATATATGATTAAATAAAAATCGCCGCAAAGCTTTGCGGCTGATTTGGCTTTGTGAATATGAAAATTATTGTCGGATTGGGGAATCCCGAAGAAAAGTATTTAAAAACATTTCATAATATGGGATATATTGCCGTCGGCGACGTTGCGGCCGAACTCGGTGTTAAATTTAAAAAAAAGGAATGCGAATCGTTTACTGCTGAGGCAAATGTCGGCGGCGAAAAGGTAATAATTGCAAGACCCGTAACTTATATGAACAACAGTGGGAGAGCGGTCAAACAACTGCTTGCAAAGTATAAGGCAACAGCGCAAGACCTCGTTGTTATATATGACGATTACGATATTCCCAAGGGTTCGATACGAATTCGCCCTTCGGGCAGCGCCGGAACGCATAACGGTATGCGCTCGATAATCGCTGAAATAGGAACTTCCGATTTTGCACGTATAAGAATGGGTATCCGTGACAGTGAAGTCAATATTCCTATAATAAATTACGTGCTTTCTGAAATTAAGCTTGAAGATTATCAACTGTTTATACAGGCGTCTCAAAAAGCCGCCCGTGCTGCGATAACTATCGCTGAGGGCGTTGCTATCGAAAACGTAATGACTGCATATAACGGTTAACGGTACTATATTGAAAAAAAATTTTTTTACCTACAAAAGTATGGGTGCGGAGTATGCCGCATTGCAACAAGATATCCGCCTCGGCACGCCGACGGCGGTTTTCGGCATTTCGGATGTCCATAAATATTTTATTGCGTCGCTTGCAGAATATAAAACACTTTATATTGCGGCTGATGCGGTTCTGGCATATAAAGCTTTTTCTTCTATCAGTGCGCTATCGGGTAAAAAATGCGTACTTTTGCCATCAAAAGACGAAGTGGTTTTGTATAAGGACGCGCTTTCAAAGGATGCGCTGTACAGAAGGCTTACAGCCATTGCGGATATTTTGAGCGGTGCGGAGATAATCGTCTGCAACATTGAGGCGATAATGCAACTCTTCCCGTCGGAACTTCCTTGCTTGAAATTTACGGTCGGCAGTGAATACGACTATCAATCACTCCCTCAACGACTTGTAAATATCGGGTATACGAGAATGTATGCGGCAGACAGCAAGGGTACTTTCGCAGTGCGTGGAGATATTCTCGATATTCATCCTATAAATTGTGAAAACCCTTTAAGAATAGATTTTTTCGGTGATACAGTTGAGAAAATAAGACCATACGATGCAATTAGCGGAGAAAGGTTGGACGAACTTGATGAAACGGTTATCGTCGGTGCAACCGATGCTGTGTTCACTGCGGATGATGTTGAAACTATCAAGGCTGTACTAAATAATAGCGTAAAAAAATGTCCTGATTTAAGTTCGTATAACAGAGCGTGCGCGATAGCAGACGATATAAATTTGAAACTTGCAGACGGCATACCGTTTGCCGGGGCATCGTTTGTTATGCCTTTACTTAAACGTGTCTGCACTATCTTTGATCTTATTGACGAAAATACTCAAATTGTATTTGACGAGTGTAAACTTATAAACGACTCACTGAACGGAGTTTATAAGGAACATACAGAACGTGTGCGAGAACTTGAAAAGGGCGGAGAGGCATTTGATTTTTCTGTAAATCAACTTCTTTCTCCGCAAACGGTGGTCGAAAAATTGAAAGGCTTCCGTACTTTGGCCGTACAGACGTTTGTTTCAAGCACTCAGTTTTTTCAGCCGTTAAAGACATACAACTTAAAATCTACTCCTTCACCGTCATATCTTAATGCAATTCCTCAGCTTATAGTAGATTTGAAGCATTGGCTTTCAAACGGATACAGGATATTGATTTTTACGGGCAATATCCAACGTACGGAAAAGCTTTCGGAAATACTTTCGGATGAATATTTGCCGCTGTATCCGGTGCCGGACAGACTTGAAGCTTTGCGCGGCATTGCGGTAACTTCAGAAGAGATGCCTCGCGGTTTTATAATTCACGAAAATAAACTGGTAATTGTCGGCAATAACGATATTTATACTAAAACCGTAACCAAACGCATTCGCAAAAAGCGCGGTGATATGTTCACTGCGCCTGAAATCGGAGATTATGCCGTTCACGAAAAACACGGCGTCGGAAGAATTACGGGTACTAAAAAAAT
>CAJTQE010000013.1 GCA_910578655.1 uncultured Christensenella sp. | reverse complement strand
CAAGGGGTTTTACCCCAAATTGAAAAACCACGGGTTTTACCCGTGGATTTTTATTTCGGTTATTTTTTCTTGATAATATAGTGAACTTTATTTACGATCGTTATCAATATGTAAACGTATAAACATAAGCCGATTATGCCGAAAATAGTCGGCATTAAAATTTCCGGGTCACGGATTATATAGTCAAAAATCGGCGTTTTACTGACTTCGATAATCAGTAGCGGCACGCAAAAGCCTATAATTATAAAAACGCTGCTGATTATAATGCCCTGATTTAAAAGATTAATATAACAAGATAAGAAAACGATTATTGCCGTTAAAATCAATAATGCTCCCGAAACGGTTAATGCTATGCTGTTAAAGTTTAATAATCGGGGCACTGCAATTAACGAAACGGCAGCGGCAAGAATAGCAAGAGAAATTAAATGATTTTTAAGCTTGGGCTTGTTTTTTGTTTTTTCGTTTCCATTACCGTCGATTATTAATTTATCAAGCAATTCGGGAAATCTTATTTTTAAATTATCTTTTATCGCCGTAAGATTTGTATATCTTATAGAATGGTTTACGGTATAGTCAAGTACTTTAAAGGTGAATGTAACGCTGCCGAAAAGTTGTTTTTTCTTTATGCCGTAAATTGTAAATTCTATTTTTTGAACGCTTTCATACGGTAGAGAATAAAAAAGATTTAAAGTTTCCGTGACCCCGTCGTTAAAATTAAAAATAAAGCTTTCGCCTTTTATAAATATCGGAAATTTTTCTTTCTTTCTGTTCGTATTGATGTTGCTGAAAATGGCGGAAACAATAAAACAGATTACGGCAAGTCCTATCAGTATTCCTATTATATCGCCTGAAAAGTTTCCCCTATAAATCATAGATGCAATTAAACCGCTTAAATTGATTGCCGCATATAAGCCAAGGCTGATAAACAGAAAAAATTTTATCGCATAGTTAGATAGCGTTACGGTTTCGCAAAATTTAGCGTCGTATTCTGTGATTTTCTCTTTTTCAAAAACCGTGCCGTCCGCAATTAACGTTTGTTTTATCTCTTTTAATTCGTTTTCTTCAAGTTCTAATAAATCCATCTCTGATATATTATCACTTAGCGTTTGATAAATCAAGTAAAAAACCTAAGCCGTTCGGCTTAGGTTTTCAAGTTTATTTCTTTTTGGTTTCGGGAACTTTTTCTATCTTTTCCGGAGAAATCACCTTAGGCATTTTCAGCCCCGCCATCGAGTAAAGGTCGTCGAGAGGGGGGAGGGACTTCATTATGCCGGAAACGAAGTTTGCGGTTGCATTCTTGCCGTCCGTACTCTGTCCGTTTTCCCAGACCGTAACCTTGTCGATTTTGAGGTTCTTAATTGCCTCTACCTGAGTAGCAACCAGCGTTTCAAGTTTGTCTGCTATCATAAGGCGGACAGCCTCGTCGGAAGTGCCTGCGGCTTTGACAAGTTTATCCATACCTTCGGCTTGCTTTGAAAGCGTTTCGTAAAGACCGCGAGCCTCGGCTTCCATTTTGGCATAGATAGCGTCGGCTTCACCTTTTGCCTTACGGCGGATATTTTCAGCCTGAGCGTCTGCCTCTATTTCAATCTTTCTCTTTTCTATCTCGGAAGCAACGATAACGTCCGCCTCGCGCGTAGCTTTTTCACGCGACGCACGCGCAATTTCCGCCTGCTGTTCAGCCGCATAGCTTTCTTCTTTCGCCTTTGCCGCCTGAACATTTTCCGCAGTAACGGCGATTTTCATCGCTTCGGCTTCTCTCTGTCTTAGTTGTGCTTTCGAAGCGGCTATTTCCGCCTTAGCTCTGTTTTCGCCGTCTATGGCTTTGCTTTCCGCGTCTGCCACGTTGATACGCTGCTGCATCTGTGCGTTAGCTTCACCGATTGCGCCCTTTCTGTTTTCCTCGGCAACCGAAACCTTAGCGTCGTTGATTGCCTTTGCCGCAGCTTCCTTACCGAGTGCGATTATGTATCCGCTCTCGTCGGAAATGTCGGTCACGTTTACGTTGATAAGTTTAAGACCTATCTTTTTAAGTTCGCCCTCGACGTTGCGCGAAATCGCTTCGAGGAACTTGTCGCGGTCGGTGTTTATTTCCTCTATGTCCATCGTTGCGATAACAAGACGCAGCTGACCGAAAATAATGTCCTTTGCAAGGTCGGAAATGTCTTTAAGCTGCAGACCTAAAAGTCTTTCCGCCGCGTTCTGCATAATTCCGGGGTCGGTTGAAATACCTACCGTGAATATAGAGGGGACGTCGATACGGATATTCTGTTTTGACAGTGCGCTCTTCAAATCGACTGAAATGGAGAGGGGGGTCAAATCAAGGAAAGTGTACGACTGAATGAAAGGCATAACAAGCGACGCACCGCCGTGTACGCATTTCGCGCTTCTGTAAGTGCCGTCTTTATTTGCGGAAATTTTACCGTAAATGACCATTATCTTATCCGACGGACACTTTTTATACCTCGTCAGTACTACCAGCATCAGCATAACGAAAAGCAGTACTACTACGATGGCGACGATAATACCTATCGTTGCGCCTGAGCTTGCAAGTAAATTGTTCATATTTTTTTACTCCTTATTTTCTGCGGAATTTTCTGTTTTTTCGGCAATTTCAAGTCTTTTCACTACGGTACATTCGTTATCGGTTGAAACTATTTCAACCACTTCGTCGACAGCAAGCCGATTTTCGCTGTCCGTAACCGCGTCAAGTTCCATAAATCTTCCCTGAGCGTTGAGGGTTATTTTGCCCCGTCCTGTTCTCGAAGGGGGAATTGAAACGTAGACGGTTGCTTGCTGTCCGACTATTTTCGAGATTTCGAACGCGCCGTTGCACTGCAATTTTACTATTGCGCGTAAAATCAGCACTACGATAGACATACCTGCCAAACCGGCCAGAACCGCGACGATTATAGCAAGCCACTGCAATTTTTCGCTTGCCACCGCGCAGGTCAAAAGCCCTGACCAGCTTCCCACCGCGAAAAACGCGGTTATACTTTTTACCGTAAAAATAGATACGCCTGAATCTGTGTCAACGTCAATGTCGCCGTCGCCGTCCGCGTCGATATCTCCGCCGAAAGACGAAAGGCACATAAGTATAATCTGCACTATTAAAAACAGCGTTGAAACTATTCCAAGCCAGAAAAATATCTGTTCCATCACGGAAAGGTTAGTAAACCATTCTTTCATAAAAAACCTCCTATATATTTTATAACACGCAGCAGCGCAGTTTAAACGATTAATCGGTAAATATATACTGATACAAGCCGTATTACAATATATATTATACACGTAAAAAGCTGTTTCGTCAAGGGCTGAATTAAAACTTGACATTTAAAGCCGAAAATGATAAAATAACAGTGAAATCAGGAGTATTTTATGGGGAAATTTCGAACCGAAAAAGAGAAGAGGCTTCAAAGAAAGCTTATTCCGCTCAATCTTATAATATGTATAATATCGTTAGTTGCTGCACTTTCGCTGTTTATTCTGCCTATATTGAATGTCGATGCCGGCAAAGTTCTGCACGATGAGGGCGTTATGGGCTTCGTCGATGAAAAAATCGACGAACAGATAAAGGACTCTCTCGAAGGCAGCGGGCAGGAGGGCGTGGACTATACGCCGGTTGTGGCGATGCTCGTAAAAAACATTTTAGGCAAGGCGGAGGGCGAAATTTCCGTTTCGGCATACAGCTCTTTCCGCGTGCTTATCGGCTCGGGCGATAAAACCCAGACCGTTTTGGACGACTTGTTTTTCGGCGAAAACGCGCTTGCGACAAGGCTTATCAACAGCGTTGTGGACGGAGTTGCAAACCTGTTCGAGACCGAAGAGGGCAGGGCGCTTTTCGAAGAGGCTCTCGTTTCCACTATGACGCAGGAGCTTATCAAAGGCGTTGACGATCAGGCGGTTGCAAATGCATTGACTACCGAAAACGTCAAGCAGCTTGTCGGAATTATGAAAGGACTCGGCGACCCCGAAAAAGTTCAGGGCGGCGACGTCGGCGCGGTTGCCGATGAGTTTATCGATAAGGTGGACGAAATTCTCGGCGCGGAGATAAACATAGATGAAACGGATAAAGAGGCGATAACCGCTGAAATTCAAAGCATTTACGACGGTACCGTCAGCAATCTGAAAGAGGGTGAAAGCGTTTCAATGGAAGCGATAATATGCGTTACGCTTTCAGAAAAATTCGATTTAAGCCAAATCAACATTGAAAAGATTTTCGACGTAATCGGCTCAATGGGCGGCGACGACAGCCCTGCCGCAGCGGCAGAGGAGGAGGTTGGCGGCGGTAAAACCGAAAATGAAATAGTTACCAACTACGACGATTTACTGCTTAAAATCGGTTATGACGAAGAGAAGAAGGAAGAGCTTAAAGAGAAAATGCGCACAAGCCTGAACGAGGCGCTCAACAACGTAATCGAGCAGAACGGCATTAAAGACTTTATGTCCTATTATGAATACATATTCTTAGCTATGCTTGCTTTTATAGGCCCCTGGTTAATTCTGTTTTTGTTTTCGTTTTTCCATATGTTTGCAAAGAACAAGAAGTTTACTATGTGGTACGTAAAGCTGATTTGCTTTATTCCTCCCCTTATTTGGCTTGCGCTTAAACTTTTACCGATAGTTGCACCCAAGGTTCCCGTGCTTAACGATATGTGGAACGGCGAGCACGGCGTGCTTGTTCAGGGGCTTGTTTCGGGAACGAGTACGTATGCGTGGATAAGCGGCATCTGCTATCTGCTGCTTTGGGTTTTATCTATCTTCTGGGCTTTCCCTATAAAACGTAAAATAAGAAAGGAAAGAAAATATCCCGAAGTCGAGGACGCTGAGGACGACTACGAATATTAAAACTAACGGCTTGCATAATGCAAGCCGTTTTTTATTCGGGGCGTTTGGTTTTTCCGTGAAGGACGAACAGTGAAAGCGCTGTCAGCGCACCTCCGATAATATTTCCCAAAGTGGAGGGGAGCAGGCAGTTTAATATCGCGTTGCCTGCGTTCAGTCCGTCTGCACTGCCCGAGAGCAGGCCTGCGGTCAGATAGTACATATTTGCAACGCTGTGTTCAAAGCCGCATACGACAAACGCGTAAATGGGAAGATACATCGAAACTATTTTTCCTGCCGCCGTCTTCGATGACACCGTAACCCAAACCGCAAGGCATACTAATATGTTGCAGGGAATTCCGCGCAGCAGAGCGATTCCGAAGTTCATATTGCATTTAGCAGCCGCAACGGAAATGCAAGTTTCCTTTACGGCTCCGGTCTGCACTCCGCTGTAAACTACTATAACGGCGATAAGCACGCTGCCTATCAGGTTGCCGCAGTAAACTATTCCGAGGTTTTTAAACATCGCTCCGACTTTTATATTCCTGCCCATTGCAGGTGCAAGTAAAAGATTGTTGCCCGTAAAAAGTTCCGCCCCGAAAAGCACTACAAGCACTAATCCTACTGGGAAAACCGCACCTTTTATCGCCGTAGCCGCGTTGCCTGCGGCAGCCGAGGCAGCGTTTGAGGCAACCGCGCCGAACGCGATAAACGCGCCTGCAAAAACGGCAAGCAAAAGTGTTTTGTACCATACGGCAGAAGTTTTGTTTTGGGCAACGGTAATATAGTTTTGATAAGTTTCTGTCTGTGTATACATTGTTAACCTCTATTTAACGACATATGCATAGTGTAACATTTATATCGAATGCTGTCAATCTCATATCAACGCGCGCCGATATGAGAAAAGCGCAACTTATGTTGCGCTTACATCTGTTGTAGGGGGTGGGGTAGAACTTTTTTTGGATTTTATGTATTTAACTATCGTCGGAATATAGAACACCGCAACTATACCGATATAAATTACAACATACAGAATGAATATGTAAGCGAATAACGGCATTGCCGCGCTTATATCCTGAAGTATGGGCGTTCCCTTTCCGCCGCCGAGAAAGCAGTAATCATAGCCCCAGATACTGTTGACCGTAATTGCCGGTACGAACATTATCGCAATGGGAATAAAAAATCCGTATAAGTCTTTTATTTGCGGTTTGTAATATTTTGTGAACCAAAGCAGGCAGGATACGAAAATCATCATCAGGTGATAGACAAGCGTTCTTATGCCTGCAAAACTTAATACGGGCCAAATATTTAAGTTGGTGTTCAAAATAAGCCCCATAAGCCCCGCAATTAAGTTCATAGTTGCAAGATAGGCGTAACACGCTTGTTTTATGCCCGACTTTTTGCAGAATACCGCAATTGCAAGCGTTATGTAGTACAGCGAGCAGAAGTATAACGGAAGCGACTTTTCAAAATGTATCTTATGTGTGGCGATAAGTTCCCAAATCCAGTAGAGCGGGTCGATAATAAGCCCTATAATTGCGAACACAAATAAAATTTTCTCTATTTTTTTATGTTCGGTTTTCCGCAGCAGAAAACAAGCCAACAAAATCGCTGCGATGCCGACGACTATAACGACTATATGCGCCGTGCTGAGCATAGAATATTTTCCTTCAGGATGATATGCAAAAAAATCATTCTTAGGAGGAAGTTTAAAAAAATCTTTCATCGTTTGTTCACCTGTTTATTAGTCTATGCCGTCAAGGTTGTCCTTTTCGGTAATCTGTCTGATAACCTTGCAAGGGTTGCCGACCGCAAGCGAGTTGGGCGGTATGTCGCGCGTAACCACGCTGCCTGCACCTATTACGCAACCGTCGCCGATAGTCACGCCGCCGATAACGGTGACGTTGCTTGCAAGCCAACAATTATTTCCTATTTTAATGGGCTGCGCGTATTCGTAATCGAACAGCGTCCCGTCCGGTTTTCGGCGTATATTGCGTTGCTGCCAACGGAAGGGGTGGACGGGTGTAACTATCATTCCGTTAGGTCCTATAAGCACGTCGTCGCCGATTTCCACCGGACAGCAGTCAAGCACAGTCAGATTAAAATTAGCATAAAAATTTTTGCCTGTCTTGATATTCGTACCGTAGTCGCAGAAGAAGGGGCCTTGAATATAAGCTCCGTCGCCGGCTTTCGGCAACAGTTTTTTCAGTATTCTTTCACGTTTTTTAACTTGCGTTTCAAGCGTGGCGTTATACTTTGTACAAAGCCCGTGCGCCTTGGCGCGCATTTCCGGCAATCCGTCTGCGGAGGTGTCGTAAACCTTACCCTTGCTCATTTTGTCAAATTCTGTCATACTTTATATTATAAAATATCGCATCGGTTAAATCAAGCGTTTGCAATTGTATATTTTTTCTACTATAATATTTATATGAGTATCGTTACATCCATATTCAAATTTAAAAAGCCAATGCCCGAAAAACTGCTTACTTACGGTTTTATCTTCCGTGACGGCGTTTATACCTTTACGACGTTTATTTGCGGCGGACTTATGAAATTGACCGTGAACGTCGGTGCGGACGTTCAAACAGAGGTTTACGACGTTGAAAGTGAGGAGCCGTATACTCTCTTTCTGGTTGAGGGGGCAACGGGTGAGTTCGTCGGCAAGGTTCGCGCGGAATATATCCGCGTTCTGGAAGACGTTGCCGAAAAGTGCTTTGTAAAGCAAATTTTTAATGGGGCGCAGACGGCGGAGGTTGTCCGATACGCGCATAAACGGTACGGAAACGAGCTTGAATTTCTTTGGGATGATACGCCGGACTGCGCAATTCTGCGCCGCGGCGGTACAAATAAATGGTACGCTGTAATTATGACCGTCGCATATCGCAAGCTCGGGTTGGACCGCGACGGAACGGTAGAGGCGATAAACGTGCGTATCGACCCTGCCGAGCTTGACCGTATTGCGGACGGCGCGACTTATTTTCGCGGTTGGCATATGAATAAAAAGCGTTGGACGACGATGCTGCTCGACGGGTCTGTTCCGATTGACGAGATTTTGCAAAGGCTTGATTACAGTTATCAAACGGCAGTCAAATAGTAAACCGAACCCGTACGGGTTCGGTTTATTTTAATAGTTGTCTGCGTGTACTTCGAAATATGCCTGAGGGTGGTTGCAGACGGGGCAGACTTCGGGTGCGGCTGTGCCGACGACTATATGTCCGCAGTTGCGGCATTCCCAAACTTTGACCTCGCTTTTTTTGAAAACCTCTGCGGTTTCAACATTCTTTAAAAGCGCGCGGTATCTTTCCTCGTGGTGCTTCTCGATTGCTCCGACCATACGGAACTTTGCGGCAAGCTCTTTAAAGCCTTCTGCTTCGGCGGTCTTTGCAAAGTCTTCGTAGTTTTCGCCGCCTGCGGCAGCTGCAAGGTTTTCAGCGGTGTTGCCTATGCCCTGCAATTCTTTAAACCACATCTTCGCATGTTCTTTTTCGTTTTCGGCGGTTTTTGTAAACAAAGCCGAAATCTGCTCGTAGCCTTCTTTTTTTGCTACGGAAGCAAAATAAGTGTATTTATTTCTTGCCTGTGATTCGCCGGCAAAAGCGGCTTCAAGGTTTTTTTCGGTTTTTGTACCCTTGTATTTATTAGCCATAAAAATCTCCTTAATTTTTTTTTAAATTATAACACTTTCTATCGTATTCTGCAAGCATTATCGCGTGCGTGCTTATACAATTATAATTGCACATAATAGCCGTATGGAATACGAAAAGGTTTACGTCGGTATGTATATATTTACTTCGGCGGACGGTAAAGAAAAGCCCGTCTGCCTTGAATGGACTGACGGCGAAAGATATAATATAACAAAGGTGCTCGATAAACGCATTGCACCGCCTGCCCACGTCGGCAGTTCTATGACGGTGCGCTATACGGTTGCTGTTAACGGGTGTGAAAGGTTTGTATATTTCGAAAAGTTTTCAAAAAGGTGGTTTGTTGAAAAGCGAGTTACCTAAACTTGAATTTTGCAGCTTGACAATGTATATAAGAAGATTATATAATTATTACTGTATTTAAACGCAGCTATACTTTAAAAGCTAAAAATAAATTAAAGATTTAAGGAGAACGAAATGAACATCCGCAAGCCGAATACTTAAAATATAAATCGTGGTATTTAGAGTGCCCTGTTTCGGACGAAGACGTTTGCGACAGCGAAGGCTTTTTGAGCAAATCGGTTGAAATATTTAAAGCAATGGCGCCGTTTAACAATTATCTTAATAACGCGCTGAAAGAATTTACAATGCCGTCGCGGTAAGGAGGTAAAGTATGGCAAAGCAAAACACCGCATACGATTTTTACGGTATAATAGAGGATAACGTTGTACTGGGGCACAGGACTCCCGTTAACGGAAGCCGCAATATCGCCGTACCGGAGGGAGTGGAAAGAATACGGTTTCTCGCATTCGAGGGGGAGGGCTGCGAATCGGTGATACTGCCCTCCACGTTAAAGACTGTTGAGAAGGAAGCTTTTAATCACTGTTATAGTTTGAAAGAAGTAGTTCTTCCCGACGGTATAGAAGAGCTTGGTGCGTGGGCGTTTAATCATTGCAGCTCGCTTGAAAAAATTCATTTGCCTGCCTCGCTCGTAAAGTTGGACAAAAAGTATCAGCCCTTTAACAACTGTTTCGGTTTAAAGGAAATTACCGTTGACGGGCGCAATCCGGTTTTTCGCGCAGAGGGGAATTGTTTGATTGAAAGGGCAACGGGGGCTGTTATCGCCGGCTGTCAAAACTCGGTTATACCCGACGACGGGAGTATTACGGCGATAAACGAAGCAGCATTTTGCCGGCAGCATTACTTAAAAGAGGTTAACATTCCCGAAGGGATTAAGAGCATAGGAACTTATGCGTTTCTCAATTGCATATCATTAAAACAAATAACTTTGCCGCCAAGCGTCAAAAAATTAGGCGTCAGTGCGTTCGAGGGTTGCGAAAAACTTGAAAAAATAAATCTCGGACACGTCGAACGTATCGAAAAAAACGCGTTTGAAAACTGCAAAAGTCTGAAATGCGATATGGTAATAGCGGACTGTACCGTCAAATTGGGTCGCGGAGCGTTTGAATTGAGCGGTATAACTTCCATAACCATAGGCAGCGGAATTACAGTGATAGAGTCGGGGACGTTTCGCTCATGCTATAACCTTAAAAAGGCCGTTATGCCCGAAGGCATTACAAAAATAGATAAATATGCGTTCTGTCACGATAACAAGCTGACAGAAGCGGTTATTCCCGATTCGGTTAAATACATAGGCGACGCGGCGTTTTACGGTTGTTCGCTAAAAGATGTCGTATTGCCGCCCGACCCTGACTTTATAAGCAAAGACGCTTTCGCCGGGTGTACTTTAGCTGCTAAACCCGAACGCAAAACTTCCAATCCGGACTTCGAGATGGACGGTTCTACCGTCCTTAAATACCGCGGCAAAGCGGTCGACGTTGTTATACCCGACGGCGTTACGGCTATTAAAGCGAAGGCGTTCAAGGGCAAAAAGAAAATAACGAGCGTTGTCATATCTTCTTCCGTAACGGCAATCGCGGCAAGCGCATTCGAGGGTTGCGAAAGTCTTTGTTCGATAACTGTGGATGAGGGCAACAAAAAATACCGCAGCGTAAACAACTGCGTTGTGGACGTCAAGAGCAAAACGCTTGTATTCGGCTGCAATTCTTCGGTTATACCCGAAAGCGGAATAGAAAAGATAGGCAACGGCGCGTTTTACAAATGCGAAAAATTAGAGTGTGCCGTTATTCCGCACGGAGTCAAAATAATAGGCAATAAAGCGTTCGATTCCTGTACAGGGCTAAAAACCGTTTCATTTCCCGAAGGGCTGGAAACAGTGGGTGATAGCGCGTTCAACGAATGTAAAAATTTGGAAGCGGCTGTTTTCAGCGCCGGCTTAAAGTCTATCGGCGAATACGCTTTTTATAAGTGCGTCAATCTTGCTTGGCTGAAAATGCCGCAGGGTCTTAAAACTATTGATAGTTGCGCTTTTGAATACTGCGAAAAGTTAAAAGTTCTCGACTTCCCCGAAGGGGTAGAGGAAATAGGCTATCTGGCGTTTTACAATTGCGACGATGTTAAAGAAATTTATTTGCCGTCTACGGCAAAATCGTTTTTTAACGCAGGTTTCAGGCGTAAACCAAAGCTTGAAAAAATAACCGTAGCGGTTGGAAATGAACATTATAAATCTGACGGCAACTGTCTTATTAACTTAAAAGAAAACGAGCTTTGGGCAGGCTGTCCCACGACGGTGATACCGGCAGGCGGCCTTGTCAGGCGAATATCCAGAGAAGCTTTTGCCGAATCCGATATCGAGAGCATTGTTATACCGGAAGGTGTGGAAATTATTGTGCACGATGCTTTCGAGGGGTGTAAAAAGCTTAAAAATCTTACGCTTCCCCAAAGTCTGCGTTCTCCCGAAGGGTGCTTTGACGATTCGGTTAACCTTGAAACGGTTCACGCGCCGGCAAGGTTCAAAAATTATTTTATGAAGTTAAACCCCAAAACAGTATTTACCGCAACGGATAAACTGTAACGGATTATATCAAAAAGGACAGGCTCGGACCTGTCCTTTTTACAACTGAACGATAATGTGAAATATAAGTTGACAAAATTGTATTATAGTGTTACTATTAGTAATATGGAATACATAATTTTAGGTTTATTGCAGCTGCAATCCCGAACAATATATCAACTCAGAAAGCGCGTAAACGAAGGGCTGAATCTGATGTACAGTTGCAGTATGGGCAGCATACAAGCCGCAATAAAAAAACTGTTGCAAGACGGGCGCGTTTCTGTCAGTGAAATATCGGAAGACGGTAAATTGAAAAAATTGTACAGTATAACCGAAAGGGGAAAGAGCTGTTTCAGCGTCTGGTTAAACAGTCCTATCGACGACAGTGCGAATAAAAATCCCGAATTGTCGAAGATATATTTTATGGGCTTTGCTGAAAAATCGGCGCGCATAAAATTAATCGAACAGCATTTAGCGCATTTAAAAAAAATGCATTCAGACTTGGAAAAAATATGCAAAGAAGGTGCAGCGCTGTCAAATGAAATGTACGGCAACGAGATATTCCGCTATCAACTGCATACGGCAATTTACGGCCGTGATTTAATGGCGTTCAATATCGGGTGGTATAGCCGCTTATTAAAAAATATCGGGGAGTAGTTCAAATGGAAAGTTTATATCTTGAAAATTCGCCTATCGCTTATTATTTAGATAACACAGGGAATAAAGAGTGGATAGTTTTTATTCACGCTGCGTTTGTTGACCGCAGAATGTTTGAAAAGCAGTTCGATTATTTCTCGGGAAAATATAACCTGCTTGCAATAGATATTTTGGGGCACGGAAATTCAATTCGCACGCGAAAAGGCGATAGCATTGAAAAAACCTCAGATTGGATAAACCGTATTTTTCAAAAGCATAATATACCTGCCGCTCATTTTGTGGGCGTTTCGCTGGGTTGCGTTTTTATACAGGATTTTGCCGATAAATATGAAAACAAGGTGCTGTCACTCTCCTGTTTCGGCGGCTATGACGTCAAAAATTTCGATGCGGACAGGCAAAAGGCTAATGCAAAAGCACAAATGAAAATGATGTTAAAAGCATTGTTTTCGATTAAATGGTTTGCAAAGGCAAATAAAAGCATTTCCGCATATACAAGCGAGGCGCAAACGGCGTTTTACAAAATGAACATTCGGTTCAAAAAGCATTCTTTTAAGTACTTGTCGGGGTTGAATAAACTTGTAAACGTTTCGCCGAAGAAAGAACGTAAATACGGTTTATTGGTCGGATGCGGCGAATACGATATACCTATGGAAATTGAAATTGTAAACGAGTGGGCGGAGTACGAAAATTGCGATAAGGTAATTTTCAAGAATGCAGGGCATTGCGTGAATATGGACGTTCCGCAAGCATTTAATAGTTTCCTCGAAAATTTTTTGCAAAAATGCCATAGTAAAAAATAATTAAGCACGCACGCCGATAGGCGTGCGTGCATCAGCAGTACGGCTGTACATTTTTTTAATTTTTATTTTCTTTGTAATATCCAAACAATGTTTTATACAATCACTTCGGCTTCCGTTCCAATAGCATATCGGTTATTCTCCGCTAAATTGAAATTTATCGTTAAATAATTATTTCTTGTAATTATCAAACTTACATTGTTCGTACACGTGTTTACCTATAATCGTAATCGCTTGCTTCGGGCAATTTGCAAAACAACGATAACACATAGTACATTTATCTCGATAAACTACCGTATCCGATATTACTATGTTCGACATCGGGCATAACGATTCACACAAACCGCATTTTACGCATTTACCCTCATCTGTTCTAATTTTGGTGTAATAATGCTTTGTTTTTCCGCTAAAATATAATCTCTGACCGAACACCCCTGCAATACGGTAAAAAAAATTCAATCCTTCTTTCGGAAATATGCCGTTATTTATCCTTTTGATAGCCAAGTCCATTTTGTGTTCAGTTTTTAATATTGTTTTGCGATTTTCGTTAAGTGATTTTTTCAATAATTTAACGTCCCCTATACAATCAGGCATTTTCAGATGTAAGCCACCTAAAATTTCCGCACCATACTTTTTGAATAAACGTGCCGAACAACCTGCGCCGTCGCCGCTGAATAAACCCATAGTTGCAATTACAAATATTTTCTTGCCGCGCCATAACTCGGCATTGTTTACAATAAAGTTTCTGACTATCTTCGGCAAATTAGAATAATATACGGGATAGGCAAAAATAATTTCGTCGCTTGATTTTACGGCGGCTATTGCTCCCTCGCTCTCAATCGCGTAGGAAGCACCGCTACTGTCAAGCTTATTTAAGACATACTCTACACAATATTTCGTGTTGCCTGTCCCACTAAAATAAACGCCTATCATATAAATCTTTGTCCTCTAACTTACTGTCTGTTGTACAATCATTATATCAAAAACAACATATCTAATCAAGCAAACAGTAAGGCACTCGGAGATTTCTTTCAAATCACAAAGAAAATGACTGATAAGATAGTTGTTCTTATCAGTCATCTAATGGTGGAGCAGTGGTAACCTAAAACGAATAATTATCTCACATCAAAAATCATAATTATTACAAAAACATTGATTGATTGCTAATTTACCTTTTTCAGCAACTATCATTAACCCAATTCTATAATTAAAATTACTATGGGTCATATACTCTAATCTTTCTTTATCTTTCCGAAGAAATCGCTCTTTACTTGACTTTTTCATCTCAATACATATAAGATTATCAAACCCATATTCATCATCATAGCCACGTTTGTGAACAATCAAGTCCACAATTGCGTTATGTCCATTTATAACTTTGGTCGCAAAAACTTTTCCATACATTCCGCGATTATATTCTACATCCACTTTATATTCTGCAAATTCCGTGTCTACAAGTTCCATTGTTATATAACGAGCGAATTGTGAACATATACAACGTTCGCTTAAATTGTTCTTTATTAAATGTTTTCGTTCTGATTAAATTTGCAAATTGCCCTGTCAATAATGTCTACGATTTTGCTTTGTTTTTCAGTCATTTTTTCACCTAATTTAAGTCAAGATTTGTTGCGTTAAATGCTTCATCGTTTATAAATTCGCTTGGGCTAATTTTGAGTCCGTCGGCAAGCATTATAATCGTTTTTAACGAAATATCTTTTGTTCGCCGTTGCATAATACTTTTTATTGTCGGGAATGGAACGCCGCTTAATTGAGCCAATTTGTATTGAGTTAAGTTTTGCTCATTCATATATTTACATAGTCTATAAACTACGGCATCACCGATACTTTTCATAAATTATCCTCTTTGATTCTATGTAAATATTTTATCGCATTGGTATTGAAAAAATAGGATGATGTATCATTCTTTTGGTTGACACGTCATCCCATTTTTGCTATAATCTAAACACATATCTTTTTTAGGAGTTATTAACAATGGAAAATCAATCACCCAACTCTAACAAGCAATTAACACCAAATCAAAAGAAAGTCGTTTGGATTACCACATTTGTAATCACATTTATTGCTGTTTTTGCAATAGGATTTTTTGCAATGCGTGGATGTTCTATTAGTAATGAAAAATTGGAATTAAGTGATATTAAGATGACAACATCCTACAATGAATATTTAGGATATACAGTTAAAATAACTGGAACAGCCAAAAATGTCAGTGGACATAATTTATCGTATGCAAGTGTTGAGTTTTCTGTTTACGATTCTGCTGGTAATAATTTGGGAACAGCGCTTGACAATATTAACAATTTAGGAAAAGGCGATACATGGATATTTGAAGCCACATTATTTAGCTTTCCCAAAGTGCAACCTGCTGCATGGAAATTAGCCGAGATAAATGCTTGGTAAATAGACTTTGGCACTGTGGCGGGTGCTTGATAAAACAAGCGCGCCGCTACGCGGCGCGGACAAGCACCCGCCACAAACCGACACAACCGAAAAAGAAAACAGAAAGCAACCGATAAAAGCAAGGGCGGCAACGAAAAATCGGGGTTCGCGCGCAGGCTTTCCGCGAAACCCCGATTTTTTCTTTTGCATGTTGCATTAAACTGTGCTTTTTCTATACGCCGTGTTTGACTACCGCAAAACTACCGCTTTTGTAACAGTCGTGAGTTTACGGCGTGCGCTTGTCTTGATATAAATGAGCGCAAAAACGGTGTTTTACTTTATACCCCGATACTACCGCAAATGTACCGCCCGTGATTGTGTCGCGTGTGCTTGTCTTGATAACAAGCCGAGCCGAAACATATTCCCCATAAACACCGCTTTACTTCCGCAAGCGTTACGCAAAATAAGCCGTTTGTACTTTAATTCCCTACATAAAGTCATTGCCGACCTACTTCCAAATTGAAAGATAATAGCGTATAACGATTTTACAGCGCATTACGAAAGAAAAATATCGTAGTGCGCTATTTGTATTTTCGGGAGTTTAGGCTATGGAAATTATAATTTACGGCACACCGAGCATTGCCGAACTTACGGAAGAAGAACAGAGAGTGTTTTATCAAACGATTTACGAAAAACGAACTGCTTTTGAACTTAATTTTCCCCGATTACCCCGACGGCAACGGCGACACGGGCGAAAACGGCGTAAAAGAAAAAGAAACCGACAATTCGGTTTCTAATTCAGAGGGGGGGGTGCGTATACACCCGTAATGGTGGAGCAGTGGTAACCTAAAACGAATATTTATTTAGACTTAACGCGAATATTCAAAAAGTGATTGACAATGCTTTCGACTGTACGATATACGCAATACACAATCCAAACTATCCAAGTGTACTGCCATTTTTGTGATATTAAACTAATTACAATATATAATAAAGCCACAACAATGGCTATAATCCAATTCATAATTTTTTTGTGCTTACGTATTATGACGTTACTTCTATTCAGTGCGCATTTTACGTTTTCTTCCGAAACTTTTTTATAATCGCTATCGTTTATCCGTTCGGCGTTTAATATTTCATTTATGCTCACGTCATAAAATTTGCTTAAAATTTGTAGCATTTCAACAGGTGGTAAATAATTACCGTTTTCCCAGCGTGAAACGGTTTTATTCGTTACACCAATTTGTTCACCCAATTCATCTTGCGTAAGATTTTTTTCTTTCCGCAATTCAGACAAAAAGACACCGATTTTTTGTGTATCCATAATGAATACCTCCCTATGTGCGTTATCATTATTTTATCATACAAATATGGAAAAGCATTGCCCATAAACAGCGAATTTCAAACAAATATCGGATATGTTATAGAATTTGTGGCACTGTGGCGAGTGCCTGAATAATGTATGAACAAGTGCGCCGCGTTCGTCATACGCGTGCCGCCTGAAAAACGGCAAAAGAAAAAACCTAACCCGAACACTTATTTTGTGGTTCGTTTTAGGTTTGGACTGGTGGAGATATGGGGGGGCCGTTTCCCATAAACGGGAACCCTCGGCAAAGCGTCGCAAACTGCTTTTGCTCGCGCGAACCACAGGGGTTTCTTTTCACTCCCCACTGTTCACCACGTAAAAAGGAAGGCGTAAAACCTTCCTTTTCGTGGTGGAGATAAGGGGATTCGAACCCCTGACCTATACGTTGCGAACGTATCGCGCTACCAACTGTGCTATATCCCCATATAAGTGTTGACGCACCTGTAAGTGCGTCAACGTTTTTTTGGTGGGAACAGCAGAACTCGAATCTGCGACCTCTTGCATGTCAAGCAAGCGCTCTAACCAACTGAGCTATGCCCCCGTAAAATATTAAATTCGCGCTTGCTTGCCGGTCAAGCTTCTCGTTTGGCGTAAGGGCAACGCCAAACTCGGTCACCGCGAACGCCTTGCGCTATGCGTTCGCTCATCTCGCTTTGATAAAACAGTGTACAACACTGTTTTAAGAAATCAAAGCTCGACGCACTAACCAACTGAGCTATGCCCCCGTAAAATATTAAATTTGCGCTTGCTTGCCGGTCAAGCTTCTCGTTTGGCGTAAGGACAACGCCAAACTCGGTCACCGCGAACGCCTTGCACTATGCGTTCGCTCATCTCGCTTTGATAAAACGGTGTACAACACTGTTTTAAGAAATCAAAGCTCGACGCTCTAACCAACTGAGCTATGCCCCTCGTCGAGCCAAACTCGGCTTAGAAACAATTTTGTAAACAAAATCGCCAAAACGCTTCGTTGCCGCTCCTCTTTCCGAAAAATTCTTGCGAAATTTTCGTAAGAATATAATCCCTGTGTCAATCTTGCCGCTATAAGTACCTGCAATATGCACAGAATTTGAAAGTGTTTTTATTATAACAGTATTAATTGAATTTTGCAACTGTTTTTGCCGTTTTTATTTTCTAACGCCCAAAATATGTATTCCGCGTGCCGTTGCAAAGCTATAAGAGGAAAGGGGCTTGTTGAACGCATCGTAGCTATGTGCGGCGACGTATATCCGTCCGCGCTCGACGCGTACGACTACGGGCGAGTGGTAGAAGTCGCCGGCTCCTGTGCCGAGCTGTACAATATCGCCTGCTTCAAGCCGGTTAAGCGGAACTTCTTCCGCAAACGGCCCCGCGCCCTCGTTGTTTACCAAAAAATTATAAAGGTATTCTACGCCCGTCCAGGACGGCGTTCTGTCGTTCACGGAATTATAAAACCAGCCGAATGTGGGCGTATAGTTCATTATGCCTGCGCCTGCGTAAATACACTGAGATGCAAAATTTGTGCAGTCACCTCCGATTGCGCTGAAATCATAGTATTTGGGATTTCTTTTAAAAGCCCATTTTTTGGCATATTCGTATGCGGCTCTTCTGTCATAACTTAAAATATCCATACTGCATAATATGGTAATTTATGGAAATTAGTTAAAATTACACTGAAAAAGGGAAACGTAAATGTCAAGAGTAAATTGCACAAAAGTTAAAAAAAATTTATTTAGAGGGCGGAAACGTATTTTTCAAAGACTTCGTTAGCAGTCGCATAGCCTAATACAGCTTTCGGGTATTCATTAACCCATTTCTCAACGGCTTTAACTTCTTTATCAGATACTTTATTGAAATTCGTACCTTTCGGAAGTTTGCGCCGTATTTCTCGGTTTAGTCGTTCGTTAGTTCCACGCTCATAACTTGAATAAGGGTGGCAGTAATATACTGCCGTCCTTTTTTTGTTGTTACCGTAAATACTTTTTTCTATGCCTTTATAATCGGAAAACTCAACGCCGTTATCTACGGTTATTGTTTTAAATATCGTTTTAAATAGTTTGCCGTATTTTTTTTCTAATTTATTTAAAGCAATAACCACGCTAACGGCTTTCTTATTCGGAATAGGCATAATAATTTCCTTACGCGTTAATCGTTCGGACAACACAAGTAATGTTTTTAGTGAAGTACCGACAACGCAGTCCATTTCCCAATGCCCGAACGTATTACGCCGTAATATTTCTTCGGGGCGTTTTTCTATGCTTATGCCTTGCGGTGGTTTACTGGCTTTAATTTTTCTATTGTGTTTTTTCCTTTTACATTTAATCGGTAAATGTTTCAAAGATAAGCGCAAAAACACATTTTTGTCAATGTAGTTATAAATTGTATGTACGCTTTTAATTTCAGTTCTAAATTGTAATTTATTGCGTTTGATTTCGCCGAGAACAGCACCCGGAGTCAAACCGTCGTCAACAATGCGCCTTTCTATATAATCAGCAAGTTTATAATCATTACTTAATTTTAACGGCGCACCTTTTGCCGACAGTTCTTGACGGTACTTTTCTTCGGCAATATCGGGACTGTAACATTTAACATCTTTGTAATGTTTATCACCCCAATAATTCGTATAATAATTTACTTTCTTAGTGCTTTCGCCGCGTTTAATTTCATAATAAACAGTTCTGACAGAACAACCGATATGGTCCGCAATTTGTTTTGCGGACATTTTCATTTTTAAGTCTTTTTCAATAATAAGTCTATCCGTCCAAGTAAGATGTTTGAATTTTCGTTTGTTATTCATAGGTATTTCCTTGTGAGTGTAACCACGTTTTATTAATCTTTTAGTCCTGCATTGCCGTTAAAAGGGGTTGCGGAGGCGACACGCGAAACTGCTTTGTCGCCCTCCGCAATCCCCTTTTAAATTTCGTTACTTAAACCGCTACATTAATGCGGTGAGGTGGCATATAGCGAAAAAGTAAAGGGTCGTAAAAATTTTTGAACATAAAGCCGCTACGCTTTTTATCCTTCCAAAATTTTCAGCTAAACTGCCGCAAGGACAGTTTCCCCTTGACTTTTTCTTTTCAACTCCGTTTGCCCTGCATAAGGAGTTGAAGGCGCGACCTTCAACCCCTTATTAGTGTTTTACGGAGTTAATATTTGAGTTTTACTCTTAGCTGTAACAAAGGGGCTTAACCTTGAAAGTCGATAGGCGAAAGCCGAAATTTTTAAAAGGCAGGTAAAAAGGAATGGATAAACTGAGAAAAGACGAATTTAAAAAGCTCGTCGAGCTTCTCAAAAAGTTAGGTTTCACAGGCGACGAAATCGTTGAAATCTTACTTATTATAGAGAGCTAAACGAGCTTACTGCTACAAAGGCAAAGCCGAACGGGTAAACGCTTAACTTCCCCCGAACGGCTACCACGCAAGGGGCGAAACCTGCCCGCCCTTTGCTGAACTTATTTCAATTTTACCATAGCAATTTTTAAATTGCAAGGGAAAACCGAAATTTTTTTAAAAAACTTATACATCAGTTAATCTACAATTTTAAAAGGGGAAACACCCCAAAGGAGTTATTTATGAGAAACCACAAGACAGAAATGCAGTTAAAAGAAATGGCAACAGCTATTGCAGAAACTATCACTATTCGCACCTATAAGAACGGCAATTCAGAAGATACAAAAAGGCTAAGCAACCCACAAGAAAAAGAGATTATTTTAAACATAGCATACGGCGCTTTACTCGGAATGAATTGCAACGAAAAGAACCGCACATCCGACGAAATAGCGCAAGCAATCATTGACACGGCGGAATATACAGTCAACAGATTTTTACCCGATTGCAACGGCTACGACACAATTTACTGTCCGTTAAAAAAAGCGGTCAGAGAATGGAATAATTAAAAATCAAAGCTGTGCTATCGGCTATACGGGCAAATAAATTTTAAGAGGTAATTATGAAAAAGAAAACAGCTATTATAATTGAAGTTTACGAAGAACTTCATACACCAAGTACAAGCCACACCGCAACCACAAGAGTTGAAGTATATTCAGATTACGGCGACGGTTACGGATTCGGCACTGTCTGCATATTGCCCAACATAACGCCAATAGCAACAAGTACATTGTTTTCTACTATCAACTCACTAATAAAATCCGATTTCGAAATTAAAATCAAATTTCTTGAAAAAAGCAAATATAACGACGAAGCTATTAAAAATTTATTAAATTAAATCTATCTGCCGACCGTCGGTGGCATAAGTCCGACGGAAATAATTTTTACGAGGTTTACTCTTTATTATGGCTTACATTTATTTTAACAACGTTACTACGTTTGAGGAACTGAAACGGCAATATAAAACGCTTGCATTTAAATACCACCCCGACAAGGGCGGCACGGTTGAAGATATGCAACGTATTAATTCCGAATATGACGAACTTAAAAAGCACGTCGGAAACGTTCACGAAACCGCCGACGGCAAGACCTACACCAAAGCCGACCGCGCTGACGTTCCCGACAACTTCCGCAAAATCATTAACGCCATTATTACATTTGATTGCAAAATCGAGCTTTGCGGCTCGTGGCTGTGGGTATTTAACGCATACGCATACAAACAGAAGTTAAAAGAACTCGGTTTCTTTTGGTGTTCGTCTAAAAAGGCGTGGGCGTGGACGGATAAACCGACGGAAAATAAATTCCGTTTATCACTTGACGAAATCCGCCGCTTGCACGGCTCGGAAGTAATCAAGGAAGAGCAAAATAAAAAACTGTTGCAGGCAGCTATTTAAGCTGCTTGCAACAAAGGAGTTTATTTAAATGCGAACGCTTGAAAACCTTTTCAGTCGCTACGGTTCGCCCTCGCCCGAAATGAACGAAACAAAGCATTTTTATTTCACTCGCGCAGACCACGTTAAAAGTCTTAGCCACGTTCAGAGCGAGGACAAAAAGGCAGTAAACACTATCAACGATTTACTTGAATTTGTCGAAATCCTAAAAGAATACCGTAAAACGCTGTATGACCGCGCACAAGAATTTTTAACAGCCGGCTACGCTATGCAGTTAAAAATAACTCGCGATATTGACTGTTGGAACGGTAACAAAAAATTTTACGTTATCGAAGTTTTAAAAATAATCGACTTAAAGAACGCCGAACCTGTTTCCGTTCTCAAAGAAACTTACGAGGGAAGAGAACGCCATATCGCTTTAAAACGGTTTGAACAACTTAAAAAATTATTCCCGAATATCGAAATAATAAAAGATATTGAAAAAAGGAGTTATGAAAAATGAAAGATTTAGCAATAAAAAGAAACTTAAATAAAGAAACACGAAAGCAAGGTGTTTCGATACTATTAAACGGTATAATTACAGTTTTAAGTATGCACATAACAGATAACGAAGTGATATTTACAGACAATATAGACTATACAAAAATTTACGCTATATATTCGTTAGAATACTTTAATGCAATAGATATTTAATATTCCGCCCGATTTTCGGGCGGACTTCCCCTTACCCGAAGCCCCAACCCACCGCCGACAGCGGTAGACTTTAATTTCAGTTTTATTATAAGGAGTTAATTTATGTTTAAATTGTATTTTAATTACAACGGCAAAGATATAGCGCTTTCCAACTGTTACGGTTTTTCGTTCAGTCCGAAAGGACGGAAATTGTATGTTAAAATCAAGAAGAGCGAACGCATTATTACGCACACATATTTTACTAAATTAATTGAAAACTTTATGTTTTCGTTTTAAGGAGCAATGAATAATGAGAAATAATTTTAACGATATATCTTTCTATTTCAAAAAAGCAGACGGTTATTTAATAACCAATTCAAGCAATAACTTTGCTGTTATCGTTAATACAAGAACCTTTCAGATAGCGCAAATTTTCCGAACATCAGCAAATTATTACGAAGTGATAATTGCAAGCGGTGTATATTGCAATAGAATATGTGAAAATAGTTTCAATTCTGCTTTAAAAGGAGTACAACACTTTTTCGCGGATACGACATTGCACAATCGATTGTGATTATCGATAATCACAAACGTCTGTGAGGTGCAGTAAAATTCCCCTCGCCCGGCTGCGCTGGGAGAGGGGAAGAAACAAAAAAAGCATTAGTCCTCATTTGATTTTGAATTTAAGCTTTGAATTGTATTTTTTAGTATGTCCTTGCTTTGACTATCAAGTTTTTGATATTCCGATAAAACTTGTAATTCGTCTTCGGTTGATACAGTATTATTTTGATTAACCGAATTATTTTTTTTGTTTGAACAGCGGCGTTTTATCAAAAAACATAAAAACGCAATAATAAGAACGGCAACCAAACAGCAAATAATTAAAATTATAATTGTTGAAGTATCCATATTATAATGATAATTTTCTTTTAAAGGTGGAGTGATAGACGGAACATTATCAGCTAACAAATTCATAATAAATACCTCTTAATAAAAAAATGCGTATTCGAAAAAGAATACGCACCCAAAACATATTCTCTTTCTGTTTTTGTTGCTACACAAAATTTATCTAATAGTAAAAGAAGAATACCGTTTTGCTGAAAGTACTCTATTAGATAAATATTAACTTTGTGTAGCAAGGTTATATTATCATAAAAGAGTATAACTGTCAAATTTTTCCAAGTTATATTATTTAATTCCCCTCGGCCGGTTGCACTGGACGAGGGGAAAATAAAGAAAATTTCCGTATATTCGCAATTTTAATTGACATTATATTTTAGCTTGCATATAATAGTAGTCGGTTGACGTTCATTAAGAGGGGCGTGTAAATGGCAAATACGTCTTTGAAAAGCTCGACCATATAAGAACGGACGGTTGTCGGAAATATCCGTAAACCTTGCTAAAAGGCGGTACTTATGTACCGCCTTTTCTCTTTGCTAATTCTTTAAATAATTTATATCGTTCTTCCGCAGTAGACAAATGGCTTAATTCGTCTAAAATTCTTTGTTTTTCAGCTTCGGTAAACTGCAAATCATTTAACTGCTTATTTAATTTTTCAATATCAATTCCTTTTTCGCCGTCTTTATCTGTAACTGAAACAATTAATCGCCGTTCTATGTAACTTTCTTTTAATTTTCCGTCTTTGTCCAAATCGGTAGATTTAATATTACGGATAGGAATATTATTGCGTTTACCTTTACGGGGGCTATGTGTAACCTGTGCAAGCATAACGTTTCCGTTTTCTTCGTCAAGCACTAAACCGCCGTGAACGTCTCCGTCATTTTTGCCGTTTAAAACCGTATTCGATACTCGATATATATTCCACCTATGTTCACCGTTTTTCAATGGTAATTTAAACGGCGATTTTGAAGTTTTATTCTCTGCGGACATACGGGCATAATTTGCCCTTATAGCGCGTTTTTGAGCCTCGTTTTTACATTTAAAAGGTTTACGTTTCTTTTTCATTTTTATTATCCTTTTTAAGTCCGTTTAATAAATCGTTTACGAAGTAACTGTTTTGTTCGGCTAATTCGGCAAACGTAGCCTTTTCTGTTGCGTATTCCTTTATATCGTCAATGCCGACAGGCGAACGCAACGCTTTTTCGGTGAAGAAGTCCGAAAAGCAGTCCGTCGAAAAACGCTTGCTGTAAATTTTCTTTGTCATAAGAAAATACTTGTTATTGTTAAGCTGTCCGTCCTGAGTTCCGCTTTCAGTTTGAACGTAAAGCGTACAATATCCGAAACGGTTGTAAATGCTTGTATAATAGTGGTGTATTTTAGCCGTAAACGCTTTGAGCAAATACATAATCAAAGTATTATCCGAGCGTACATAACGGTACTGATAGTAAAGATTAGTAAACTTGCCGAACAGCCAACCGTATAGCAATTCCGCAAGCGCGAAAAAAGGCATTGCAAGACACGTTTCGCCGCTTTCTTTGATATGGACTATTTCGCATAAGTCGCGCGCATCAGCGCCCCAACTTTCGGGGCGCTGCTCGTCAGTAATTATCCGCACAAAAGGGAAATTGTCTACCGTTGCGCTATGACGTATCATTTTAAGACAGCTATTAAATAAATCGTTCTTTTGATTAGCTTCGGCAGCGTTCTTTTTCTTTTCCTGCAATTCAAGATTGTTTCCGCGCTCTTTCCCGACTTCGGTTATAACGATAACGCCGAACTCAAAGCCGTCCGCTTTATCGTTGTTTTCAATTACCTTTTTACCGAGCCGCAATGTATCAAAATCAAGGATATGAGAGTGACGGGAGTAGCTGTCTATTAATCGGCTATCGCTTTTGAAGAAATCACTATGCCAAAGCGGAAAATTACCCAAATCAGACAATATGTTGTCTACCCTAATAGAATAATTTGCAATAAGCAACGACGATTGAATAATGTAAATAAAATATAATTTTGCGTAAGTTTCGATAACTTCCCAAATATCATAAACCCGAAGTTTATCGTTATAAGTAAGTCCGTATTTTTCGTAATCGTAATTAAATAAATTTTCGCGTGTTTGCGTGTTATACCAAATTAAAGCCTTTTGTCTTATCCATATTTCAGCGGTTGCAAGGTTGTACACTTTGTGTGATTCCATTGCAACCTTTATTTGATTTTCAAGGTTGACCCAAGGAAATGCAGGGAATTTTAAATCGTTTTCAAGTATTTTTTCAAATGCTTTGTTGCGGAACATAACTTCCTGTGACAACGCCATATCCGTTATTGCCGTTGTCTTTTTCTTGCCCATAGTACCGCATACCATAAATACAATAGGTCGGGCATTGATAAAACCGCGGTTGCGTAATTCATAGTGATTTAACCGCGCATAGGCAATTTTTTTGCGTAACATATCAAACAGTATTAACACAATAATGCCCCATACCCATAACGGTATAGCTTTAAAAGGTACGGATAAATCAAGAAACAGCTTGTATATTTGACGGTAAATATTTCCTATATCAAACGAAATTACGAAGTAGAAATAATAGGCGAGAAATTCAAGAATTATAGTAAAGGCATTAAAATAGAACAGCCAAATACACAACCAAGTTACCCAATACGCTTTACGCTCCCGAATGAACGTAATAAACCCGATAGCCCAAATCTTAATAGGGCGGTATGTATGAGCTATAAGCCACTTAAATGCTTTAAGCGGTTTACTGTCTTTGTCGTAATCGTTGTTTTGATTTTTCAGATACCGCCGAAAAAGAATATACAAGAGAAGTACAAACGGCAGAAGAATTATGGTTACAAAACAAATGTTATATAGACCGTCCGCGATAAAAGCGAGATAACCGAGCAAGTTATCTTTACTTACGCATAGTTGCCAATATGCAGACCAATTACTTTGAAAGCCTGGCCAAGTATCGGGGAGCGACGGAGCAGGCGTTACGCCGCCGCCGAACGACGGAAAGAAAGGTATTTCCGGATAATCGTTGACGGTGGGAGTAAAGCCGTATTCGATACCGAACAACTCGCAGAAATAAAACGCAATGGATAAGCCGAAGTCCCGACCGCTTTCGATAATTCTACCGATAGCGTTCGGGAACAGCAACACACAGGCAATAAAGCCGAGCGTTATTATTATGCAAAGGATATGACGGTAATTAAATTTATTTTTCATACCTTAAAACCTGTATAAATGAAATAGCCTATAACGGCAAGGGTAAACACTGCAAGCATTACCCAAAGTATTCGTTTAAATGTTTTCATTTTCGTGATTTTCCTTAAATTCGGGGAATACGCTGTCTGTCAAACCTTTATAGTATTGTTCTTCAAGCCACCATAAACGTTTATTGAATTCAGAAGCGCGTTTACCCTCAATAAAGCCGTTGACAAATCCGATAATAATATCAAGAGCAAATAGAACTATCATTATGTAAAATAAAATTTCCATTGACTAACCATCCTAATTAAAATATTTTTATAACTTACAATTTTAATTACCTCAACTTTTAAAAAATACACCCAATACAGCTAAAAGGGGAAAAGTAACTTATTAAAAGCGCAACGGCTATAAACACAAGTATTTTAAATATCCATTTCAAAATAAACATTTCGATTTATTCCTTTTTCTTTTTCTCTACAAGCTGTATAACTGTTTTTTTAGGGAACAGATTTTTTACGACTAAGTAAATTAAGCCAACCAAAACCACTACCGCAATAATCGCAAAAATCATTGTCAATATACTTTTTTGCTTTTGATTATGGTAATTCTCTTCAAGAGGTGGAGTAAGTCCCGAAATTATATCCATAGGCGAGGCGGCGACAGGTATTTCGGTTTCTACGCCGTCAGCGGTAAACCAAAGCGATATAATATCGAAATCGAGATAAACCGTCTCCTGCGAAACGTACGCATTAATTTTGCCGTCACCCCAATTATTAACGTTTGTCTTTACAAGCGTTTCACCGCCGTCAACGTCAGCTTTTCGGCAATAAGAAGAAGTGCAGGGGGCGCACATATACTGCGTTGAACTATAACGCAAAATTACAACCGTTTCATTGTTTGCCTTTGCTTTTGTATGTTCGGCTTTTAAACTTTTAACGTCGCATTCGTTTATGTAAAGACTTCCTGCAATCTCACTGTCGCTACCCGATAAATCTATATCAGATATAGTTTCTATTGCTTTTTTACTGTCATAAATAGTTTGAACGTCAAAATTTCCGCTAAATGCAGTTTGCCAAAAGTCTTTTGTAGTAACGTGCCAGAACACGTCCTGCATATCGTCGGCGTTTATCTCCTTATGATTAATACCGTATTCGTAACCGTTCTGAACGTAGTCCTCAAACAGATATTTGCTATACCTGTCATTAAGAAGTTCGCCGCCAAGATATTTGCTGTTGTTAAGCAATTTTTCTTTAAGTGCGTTTCCGTCAATAGCATAATCTTCACAGGGCTTGCCGCCGGTATAGAACGCCGCGGCAAAATTTGAAAAATCATCATAAATAAATTCTGCGCCGTTTAGCCCTAAAAAACCCCAATGATAAGTATCGCCTATTTCATAGCCATAGTTGGAAGTCCAATCAGATACGCCCCACTTTTTAAACCAATTCGATTTACCGTTTTCCCAAAACACGTTAAACAGGAAATACATATCGTCCGAAAGGGTATCGGTATCAGCACCGTGCAAGGCATTAATTTTGTTGTAAGTATAGCTATCTTCCGTAACAAGTATAGGCTTGGTAAAGTACTCGAACCACTCGCAAATAATTTTCGTAAGCTCGCCGTAATCTTCGAAATATTTATTCGGTAAACGGAAATAGCAACTGTTTAATTGAGATTGCTCGCCGTTATAATAATCACCTTGCGGACGGTAAAAGGTATGTTTTACGTCCAATTCAATAGTTTTGTCAAAACCGTCTACCGTACAGCTTAGAGTGTCACTTTCCGCGAGTTCCGAGCCATAACCTTTTACATAACCCGAATAGGTATATTTCGCACCGCAAGAATAAGAGGTCACAATACCTTTTACAACAAGCTCAATTTCGGTTATTTCATATACTCGGCTGTTTTCGTTTAACGCTTTTAAAATGCTGTTGCGTTCGTTCAAGCTTAGCCGTATACGGAACTTGTAAAACCGCCCCTCATAACCTGCCGCTTTGGAATAATTTAAAAAGTCCAACGTATATTTTGCGGACGGTAAATTACCGCAACGGAACTGTATTTTATTACGTTCGGTATTCGTATCAAAAGCAATATCCTGCGGATTGTAAACGTAAATATATAGCCCGAAATCGTCCTGCTTGTCCGAATAACAGGAATAGCAGAACTCAACAAACGAAATCATTTGCGGCTTGCCGTTTTCGTTGTGCGGATAATCGTCAATATTAAAAGCATTGCCGCCGATAGTAGAGCCTTGCAGATTATCCCATACGTTTGTGTTTTCATAAGCGGCGCGGATGCCGTCAACAGTTTCAGCAAAAGCGGACAAATTGACTTGTCCGCATATCACCGTTACAACGCACAAAAACGCCGCTATGGTTATGTAAGTTAATCGTTTTATAATCTTACTGTTTTGCATAAGTCACCGCCTAACAAAAGTAAATTTGCGTTTTCAGCTTTTCCACGCCGTCCGTAACTGTTAAAATAAAACTGTCCTTTGCGTCAAGAGTTACAGCAGGCACTCCCGATATAACCTTGTCGGGATATTTCGCTTGTATTACTTTTTCAAGCGTTAAATCGGCAGGAACGAATACAACGAAATAAGTGTCAGACTTTGTTACGTTAAACGACTTTATGCAATCGTATTCGGTTAAATCGTTTTTGAAATTTTTACGGTTGTCGTCAACGGAAAAATCAAAGTTATCAATGTTTTTCACGTTCAAATAAATTTGCACGTCGTAGTCGATAGGTTGACCCGTCAACGTATTGCATTGAAATATGCTAAAACTGTCTTTCGGAAGTTCAACGCCCTTTTTCTCACTGATTATCGTTTCCTTGCCGTACTTGACGTAGAAATTGCGTTGTCCGTTTCCGACATAGTTAAAAGCCAAAGCCAATACGCCTGCAAGCAGAGCAAAAAGCAAAACGACTAAACCTATGCGCAGGAAAACGGATATTGTCGTGCGTGTTCTTTTCATACAACACCGCCTTAACGCCTTTTACGTTTTGCACCGCTTACAATACCTGCAATTACCGGCACCAACCAGCTCGGCGTGCCCTTCCGTGACACCGCCAACAACACCGCCGATAATCTGCCATTTGTTATTTTTAACAGTACTTAAAATTTTATCGGTATCGGTTGCTTTGGTTGCGTAGACTTTCATATCGTCCACAACAAGCATTTTTGCGGCTTCCGTTTCGGGTATAATTTCGTTTAAATATTCAAACGATACAATGTTCTGAGAATATACGTTT
>CAJTQE010000012.1:20359-30592 GCA_910578655.1 uncultured Christensenella sp. | reverse complement strand
GATTTGCAAAAATGCTTCGGCGTTGCGTCAGCGCAGGAAAAAAACGGAGTATCCCACCGCTTCCGCGCCCTGATGCAACTTAAAGAAAAACTATGAAAAAGATTACGGTAATTTCAGACAGTCACGGTAACAGGAAGGCTTTGGACGGGCTTGACCGTATTTTCGCCGAAAGCGATTATATAATTCATCTCGGCGATACTTCGGCGGACGGCAATTATATTGCGAAAAAACACACCGGTAAGACGATAGTTATAAACGGCAACTGCGAAGTTTTTCCATTAGGCGAAAAGGAAAAAATTCTTGAAATCGAAGGCGTAAAAATTTTTGCCTGTCACGGGCATATGTACTCGGTTAAGACCACTCTTACCCGACTCGCCCAAAAAGCCAAAGAAGAAAACTGCACGATTGCGCTGTACGGGCATACCCACGAAGCGCGCGAAAGCGACGTTGACGGCGTAACGCTTATAAATCCCGGAACGCTTTCACGGTACGCCGAAAAAAGCTATGCCTACATTGTTATCGACGGCGGTAAATTAATACATAAAACGGTAAGAATATGAAATTTAAACATACCCTGCAAATTTTAATAGACAACTTTTCGGTAACTTATAAACAGCTTGTTTATAAATTGGTTATCACGCTTATTGCGGTTGGTCTTTCCGCCGCATTATTATATCCTTTCTGGAAAGCGATGACGGGCTTGCCCGAATTCCGCAACCTTATAGAAGGAATTAAAACTTTCTTTACAAACCTTTTGGAAGGAAAAACCTCCGAACTTGGGAATATCCGCGAAAAGATAGAAATCGCGTTGGATTCTATAAGCATACTTATCAAGCATAATACCACGGTTGTTGCTTTGGGAATTACAGGGCTTGCGCTTATAAAACTTATTAGTATGTTTTTATCGAGTTTAGGCAATTATGCCGCGGCGGCGGTCATAAACGACAAAATGGCTTTGCGCGCACAATCGCCTTTCTTCCTTACGCTTATAAGAAACCTTAAAGACGCTTCACTATATTCGCTTATGTACGCCCCCCTTTCGTTCCTTTACGACGTTGCGTGCATTGCGCTGATGTACCTGTTTGTCTTTAAAGCGCTTGTATTCGTGCCCATTCTTTTACAGATTTTCCTGTTTGCAACGGCTATAGTTTTTGCAGTAACCTTGAAACTTACTTTTGCTTCCGACTGGCTGCCCGCACTCATACGGGGCAAGAAAAAGCAGCTTGAAGCGTTTGCGTATACGTTCAACCGCAAAAACAAACAGACCTTTAACGTACTTTCAAACTTTATCGTTCTCGTGCTGATTATTTTCGCGCTCAACGTCGTTGCAATTTTCTTTACTTTCGGCGTAGGCGCACTGCTTACAGTACCTGCGAGCTATGTGCTTTTAAACAGCTTTCAGCTTGTCAATTATTACGACAGAGAAGATTTGAAGTACTTCCTTGACAAAAAGACCATAATAAAACCCGAAAAAGAAGAAGTGCTGACCCGTGAAGAATTTTTCAAAGGCGAGTAACTTTTTGACAGTTTTTAAAGAAAAATGAAAAAAATGTTTTGTTTTTGACTTTCCGTACTTTACAACGGAAAGTTTTTTTTATATAATAGCAATATCAATAATAATATATAATAATCAAGAAAAAAATCAACGGAGATAAATAATGGATTTTTCAGCTGCTTACGAAAGTTGGTTAAACGATAACCGTTTGTCAGGCGAAGCCAAAGCCGAGCTTGAAAGCGTTAAAGATAATACGAAAGAAATTGAATACCGCTTTGGCGCCGAGCTTGAATTCGGCACTGCCGGTATGCGCGGAATTATAGGTTACGGCACGAATATGATGAATGTTTACACCGTAAAACGTGCCACCAGGGGGCTTGCGGAGTTTATTAAAACTTTGGGCGAAGGCGCTTCGGATAGAGGCGTTGCAATTTCTTACGACACGCGCCTTAAAAGCGATGAATTCGCTTTGGCTGCCGCAGAGGTTTTAGCGGCGAACGATATAAAAGTCTATCTTTACAGCGACGTACACCCCGTGCCTATGCTGTCGTTTGCGGTAAGGCGCCTTAAAGCTGTTGCCGGAATTATGATTACGGCGTCTCACAACCCCAAACAGTACAACGGTTATAAAGTTTACGGCGAGGACGGCGCACAGATGAGCCCCGAAGACACCGCAACCGTAGTCGGCTTTATCGACGCCGTAGACGACTATTTGGAAGTGACCTCCCCCACCGACGTTCAGCGCAAAAAGTTTATTAAAAAAATGCCCGCGTCGGTCGACAAAAGTTATTATAAAGAGCTTAAAAAGCTTACCCTTTCAAAGCGCGCGGTTAAAGAATGCGGAAAAGATTTAAAGCTTGTATACACGCCCGTTCACGGTTCGGGGTATATACCCGTTACGACAATCCTGAAAAAGATAGGTATCAAGGCGACGGTAGTCGAGGCTCAGACAAAAAAAGACCCCGAATTTTCGACGGTTGAAGTACCCAACCCCGAATTTAAAGAAACCCTTTCAATGGGCATTGCGCTTGCGCAAAAGATAGGCGCGACGGTTGTTTTCGGAACCGACCCCGACAGCGACAGACTCGGCGTTGCCGTCAAGAATTTCGACGGGGAATTCGAAGCCCTGTCGGGAAATCAGGTCGGCATACTGCTGCTCGATTATATTCTGACGCGCCTTAAAGAAGAGCAAGCTCTGCCCCAAAACGCGGCGGTGGTCAAATCGTTTGTAACGACGGGTATGGCTAAGGCAATGTGCAAACAGTTCGGCGTAGAACTTTTCGAAGTGCCCGTCGGGTTTAAGTTCATAGGCGAAAAAATCAAGCTTTGGGAGCGCGACCTTTCACACACTTTCGTATTCGGCTTTGAGGAAAGCTGCGGATATTTGCGCGGAACCCACGCGCGCGACAAGGACGCCGTAGTTGCTTCGATGCTGTGCGCGGAAATGGTCTGCTACTACGCGTCCGTCAACAAGACGGTTTATCAGCGGCTTATGGAAATTTACGAAACTTACGGTTACGTTTTGGACTGCAACGTTTCAATACCCTTTTCGGGGCTTAACGCCATGAGCGAGATGAACGCCGTCGTAGACGGTTTAAAGACCAAACCCGTCAAGAATTTTGATATCTACGACGTTGTGACGATGCGCGATTATTCAAAGAACGTAAAGGTTGACGTTCAGACGGGAACCACATCGGAAATAGGCTCTCCCCTCACCAACTGCGTTTACTACGAACTTGAAAACGGAAGCTTTATCTGCGTGCGCCCGTCCGGTACCGAACCCAAACTTAAAATTTATTACTCGGTTAAAGCCCACAATAAGGCGGACGCCGAAGACGCGCTTGAAAAAATGAAAGACGCAGTAAACAAACTTATAAAATAATTTAACCGCCGACTTGCGTCGGCGGTTTTTTAAAATATTTTCGAATACTTTTGCCTTTCCTTGGTGTTAAGTCCTTTAAACGAAGTCAGCTCCTCGAAAAGCTTTTCCGTGTCGTACTCTTCCTCTTCGCGGCATACTGTATTCAACTGCCTGCGACTTCTTATCAAACTTTTTTGTCTTTGAATATATGCTGAAAACGTCATATTAACCCCTTGAAGTATACTTGACTGAAACTGTCATATATGATATAATTTTTATAGTTTATTGTATTCGGTAAAGGAAAGAAAAATAACTATGAAATATCAAATTATGATTGACGTTTTGATGTTGCTGCTTTCAAAGCGTAAATTCTGCGCACAGGAAATTGCAAGCAGGTATGATATTTCACAGCGCAGCGTTTACAGATACGTCAATGAACTCAGTCTTTGCGGCGTTCCCATAGAGGTTCAGCGCGGAAGATACGGCGGCATAAGCATTGCGGACACCTTCCGTCTGCCTTCCTGGTACTTTACCCCCGAAGAGTATAACGCGACGGTTAACGCGCTTAACGCAATGGCGTCACAGGTTTCGGACAAGAACATAATTTCCGCTTTGGAGAAACTGCAAAGCCAGCAAAAGAGCGACAAACGCGAACAAAACGTTTGCGGAAATATAATAGTCGACGGCGGAACTTGGGGCGACAGTATAAAGTTTTGCGACAAAATGAGCGTTTGCGAAAGAGCAGTGAACGAAAGAAAATGCCTGTTGATAGACTATATTTCGCGCAGCGGCGAACACACGCGGCGCGTCATCGACCCTTATGTATTAATTTTTAAGCAGAACGTTTGGTACCTTTACTCCTTTTGCCACACCAAACAAACTTTCAGAACTTTTAAGATAGGCAGAATAAAGCAGGCAAGCTTTACGGGCGAAACGTTTACAAGAAAGGAAATTACGCGCGACGAGATTAATTTGAATTTCTATTATAATTCCGTGACTATGGTGGACGTCACCCTTGAAATTGAAAAAGCCGCCCTTCCCGATGCGGAAGAATGGCTGGGTATGGAAAATATAGAACCGCGCGGTAATGCGTTTATAGCGCACGTGACAGCGCCCGACGACGGCGGACTTGTTAACCGGATTTTAAGCTACGGCGGAACGGTTAAAGTGCTTGAACCGACGGAACTGAGAGAAAAAATTCTGCTTGCCGCAAAGAAAATTTTAGAAAATTAAAACGGAGCTTCAAGCTCCGTTTTTATATTACATCAAAGGCGACACCACTTTTAATATCAGTGCGAAAAATCTGTTTAAAGCGTTATTCTTCTTTTTCGTCATAGGTACGCACTCTTCAAAGGTCTTCTCGAAATCTTCGCCCAAGCCTTGCATCGTCGCTCCGTCGTTGGTGTAAAGCGCGCTTTCAAACTGTTGGTAGAAACTGCGTAAATCGATATTTATCGAGCCGACTATGGCACAGTAGTCAGTCAAAAGCACCTTGCTGTGCACGAAGCTGTCGCGCATTAAAAGTATTTTTACGCCCCTCTCGGCAAGCCGCGATGCGTAGTCGAGCGACACGACGTAAACGTAAGGCTTGTCGGGAATTTCCGGAATAATTATTCTCACGTCGCAACCCGATTGCGCTTTGTTGGCAAGCATATTGAATAATGCTTCGTCGGGAACGAGATAGGGCGTCATCAGATACAGCTTGCCCTGAGCTTTTGAAATTACGTTTAAATAGAGTTCCTTTCCGATAAATACGTCCCTGTCAAGTCCGCAGGAAAACGGAACGCTGACCGAATCGTTCCCCGATTTTTCATAATTTTTCAAGTACGGCGCGTATTCGCCGAAACTGCGCGTAAGAAAGTCCCACTGCCGCAAAAACATAAGCGTGAACCCGTCAACCGCTTCACCCGAAACGCGGACTCCGCCGTCCTTCCAATAGCCGAAGTGACGGCGCTCGTTAGTGTATTCGTCTGCGAGATTGGCTCCGCCCGTATAGGCAACCTTTCCGTCAACAACTATTATCTTTCTATGGTCGCGGATATTGAGAACGAGATTTACGGCAGGAACAAGCTTGTTGAAAGTCATAAGCTTAATTCCGCATTTTTTAATGCGCTTGCGCTGTCTGCGCGGAAACGAACGGCTGCCCAAATCATCGTAGATTATGCGCACGTCCACGCCGGAGTTGACCTTTTCGGTAAGTATGCTTATAAATCTTTCAAACAGTATCCCTTCCGAAATGATAAAAAATTCTATAAAAACAAATTTTTCCGCCTGAGAAATTTTTTCCAAAATATCGTCAAAGAACTGACCGCCCGACGGAAAATAATGAGTGTCTGTTGCGGTAAACGGCATAAAGCCGCCCATTCTCTTTAAATATTCGCAGTCCTCTTTTGCCCTGTCGTCCGAAATTTGCGGTTTAGCATATTCGAGGCGCTGAACTTCCGAACGGGCAAAAACTTCCTTGAACCGCTTTCTCGGTTTGCGGAAAAAGAATTTGTCGTTAGTGACTATATAAAGCAAAAAACCGATATTGTAAAAAATTAAAATGATAAAGATCCAAACGGTTTTAGACGCCGGACTTCTGTTTGAAGAAATTAAAAATATACAGGAAATAACGCTTAATACGAAAGATATAAGCATAAATATCCAGGAAGCAAATGAAAAAACGGAGAACAAAAAAATTTGCAGGCTGAGCTGTAAAATCACTAAAATCGCCACGGAAGCGACTTTTAACGTGCCGAATATGCCGTTTTTTTCAGTCCTTACTTTGAGCACGGATTTATCGGGTGAACGGGCGGTTTTTCTTTTATTATTCATCTGCACCCCTAAGCCGCTTTGCTTTACTGCAAAGTGCGTCAATTTTTTCATTTTCCGCCTTTATCAAAGCGGCGTATTTCTTTTTATCTTTTTTATAAAGTTTGTATGAAATCAGCGCGCCGACAACTCCGCACACAACACCCGTAGCCATTAAAACCGGTCCGCAGATAAGCGAAACCAATCCCCCGACAAGCAACAATAAAACTACGCCGGACACAGTAAAACCTGCGGCAAGCAGTCCGACCGCGTTGCCTAAAAGCGTTGCTCTTTGCGAAATTTTGTGTGCGTATTTGCCGGCCGTGTTATAAGCAATTTCAAGCCGCACCTGCAAAAGTTGAAGCTCGTCCTTGTTTTCCATTTTATGCGGACGGGTAAACGACATATGCGTGACGTCGCAATACAGCTTGTCGTCCTTTCTTTCTGTAAGCTGCCAGCCGAAATCGCCGTACCGCTCTATTATATGGTCGGCCGCCTGTATCTTCCCCGTAACCGTAATATAATCGTAATTGAGAATGTCCATTTTTGTCTTATAAGTAATTAAACGATATTCAAAGGAAGTTTCTCTCCGCCCAAAATATGAATATGCAGGTGAAACACTTCCTGCCCCGCGTCTCCGCCCTGGTTAATAACAAGCCGATATCCGTTCTGACAGCCGCTTTCCTTTGCTATATCCGGAATTTTTGCCATCATACGCCCGACGATTGCACTGCTGTTTTCGTCCATTTGGGAAAGCAGTTTAAAGTGAACTTTGGGAATTGCCAAAAGATGCACTTTAGCTTTTGGTTCTATGTCCTTAAAAACAAGCATTTCTTCGTCTTCATACACCTTTGCCGCAGGGATGCGCCCCGACGCAATTTTGCAGAATATGCAGTTATCCATCTTCTCTCACCCTCCTGAGTTTAATTGAAAATGCAACGAGTACTACGCAGCACGCGCCCGATATTCCTACTGCCGACGCAACAAGCGCTATTAAAATGTCGTAGCCCTCAAACTCATTCGCATCCAGCACCACAGAAACGGTCCCGTCTGCATTGAAAGTATATTTTTCAAATTTATCGGTTACTTCATACACCCAAACGGTTTCATCGCCGAAAGTATATTCGACGCAGTAAATGCGGCTTGACTCTTCGTCAAGTTCAAGCGAAATAGTGTCCGAAAAACCGACGGCATTACCGTTCCCATCCACATAATATCCGTAAAAATAAGTTCCGTCGTAGCCGTCGTATTTAACTTTCTGCACGGCGTAGGACAGCCTTAACCCGTCGCCGTCGTCTATAAACCTCTCCTCAACGTTCGGTTGATTGGGGTCGTATGCCCTGCCCCAATCCGTTTTGAGATTATAATTCTTTTGCACCGCCGCAATAAATTGCTGCTTGTCCGAATACGTAACAAGCATTTTATCCATTCCTATCGGCAGACAGCAAAGCGAAATTACGATTATGGAAAGGAAAGTACACATCAGCGAAAACGTCAGATTTGCAGCGTTGGTAAAGCGCATTCGTTCGCCCATTTCTTTGGCTTTGCAAATTATGCCGGCATTTATCCGTTCTATATCGGCTTCGTTTGTAATTGTAGTAAACAGCGATTTGCGCACCGCAACGATATTGGACGTTACGGTTACAATCGTACAGAGCGCGACGGTAACGGCACGAAGCCAACCTTCGGACGGCAGATTCCAACAAGAGTGAACAAGCGCCGAGCCGAATAAAAACAGTAAAAACATCGGTTTATATTTGCCCTTGCCGAACCCGTACGCCCAACCGACTATACCCGTCCATAAGACGTGGGTACAAAAAGTTGAAAATCCTCTGTCCAAAAACAGATACACCGTGTCGCGTATGTCGCCGTATTGCGCCACCTCATTATTGGAATAATAGAAAATGTATCCTATGTCCTCAATTACCGAGAAACCCGCACCGACAGCTGCCGCTATCAAAAAGCACGCGTAAGAGTTTTTATTTTTCATTACCATTATCGCGGCTACGGCAACCAGGGCTTTGCTTACTTCTTCAACCAGTCCCGAAACAAACGCGGAGTACCAAGCGTTATCCGCATTTATCATTAAGTAGCCAAGCTGAGTCAGCGCGCCGGCCACCGTACCTCCGACGGCAAGCACACCGAACAGTTTGATTATGCTTAAATCGCGTTTGGGGTACAGTTCGTAAAGAAAAATCATGAATGGAATTGTAAACGTAATTCCGCCCAAAAGGATAACCGACGGAACGTAAAGTATATTGCCCGTCAGCCTTAAAATCAAAGTGTTGACCGTAAAGAGAATAAACAGCACGTAGAATGCACGGACGTACAGCCACGCATACGTTCCCGTAAGTCCGAGCTTGTTCTCGCCCAGTCCGCGCGCCAAAAACTCTCTGTACTCATCCTTTGAATGAGCGCGGAAAGTTTCCCTGAAAAAGTATGTAATTCTTGCGCGGGTAAGCGAGCCTTTACCTTTCATTTACAGCCAAAACACCGTCCTTGTATTTTTTTATTAGTTTTACGCGATACTTGCCGCCTACGGGCAAATTACCCTCGACGTAAACGCGGATATAGTTGTCGGTGTAACCGACGGTATATTCGCCGTCGGACTCTTCGGCGATAATATCTCTCGAAGTGCCTGTAAAGCGCGAAATATATTCGTCGGAACACTGCTCTGCACTCTTTAACAGCCTGTGTAATCTTTCCGATTTTATATCGGGAGGAACGTCCTTTAATTTAAACGCGGCAGTTCCCTCGCGCGGAGAAAACGCAAACGCGTGTATGCGTGCAAAGCCGGCTTGCTTAATTATTGACAGACTGTCCGAAAAGTCCTCTTCCGTTTCTGTGGCAAAGCCTGCGATTATATCCGTAGTTATTGCCGCATCGGGGAAATATTTATAAATAAGCGCGCATTTTTCAAGATATTGTTCGCGCGTGTAATGCCTGTTCATTGCCTTTAAAACGGCGTTGCTTCCGCTTTGCAGCGACAAATGGAACTGCGGAGCAAAGTCTTTCAACTGCGAAAGCGATGCCATAAGCTTATCGGTAATTGCAGAACATTCCAACGAGCCGAGCCTTATGCGCTTATCTACGCCGACAAGCAGGTCGGTCAAACTTTCAAGCCCTCCGTCATACGAAGATATGTTAATTCCGTTCAGCACGATTTCGGGGCAGTGCGTTAAACTGATTTCTTTTAGGATATCTTCGGCAGGACGGGAAACCTCGCGTCCGCGGAGATACGGAATTATGCAGTAAGAACAGAAGTTGTTGCAGCCGTCCTGAATTTTTATGAACGCACGCGTTTTGGTCTGTTTCGGAAACGGCATACTTACGCAGTCGAAACCGTAAGTTTTTGCAAACGCGTCTATAATTTTCTGCTTATCGCGCGCACCCGTAACGAATGTTACGCCGCGACTTAAAAAACTTTGCCCGTCCTTTTGCGAAGCGCAGCCGCAGACGAATATTTTGGCGTCGGGGTTGAATTTTCGCACCCTTGCGATTAGCTGACGGCTCTTCTTTTCCGCCTCACGGGTGACGGCGCAGGTGTTCAAAACATAGGCGTCGGCAAATGAAAGCCTGTCGTCCGCCTCTACGCCCATATTTTCCAAAGCCGCCATTATCGACGCCGACTCCGCCTCGTTGACTTTACAGCCGAGCGTGAAAACCACCGCCCTCATTGCAGTTCACCCAAAGCGTGCATAGCAATCGCGCACAGCGATATTGCCGCCGTTTCCGCGCGTAAAATACGCTTGCCGAGATGTACCGTTGAAAACCCGAGCGCACGCGACAGCTCGAATTCCCTTTGCGAAAAACCGCCCTCGCTGCCGACCGCTATCGCCGTAGAACCGTTTAAAGCCGACAAATCACATTCGCTGCCGTCCGCAAATTCGCAGGCGAAAAGTTTATTTTTATAGCCCGCTGCCGAGCTTAACGCAGACTGCAAATCGCAGAAATACTCAATCTTCGGCGCACGGGCGCGCATACACTGTTTTGTAGCCTCCCTGCAAACTTTGTTAAGACGCTCTAATTTGTTTGCGTTTAAAAAAGCGGAACAGTAGTCCGAAGAAAAAACGCCTATCTTTTC
>CAJTQE010000012.1:0-20349 GCA_910578655.1 uncultured Christensenella sp. | reverse complement strand
GCGCCGAGTTCGCAGGCTTTTTGAACGACGAGTTCGGTCTTGTCGCCCTTTAACGCGCCTATCAGAAGATATAGCGCATTTTCGGGTTCCGCGTCGCTTTGACGAATCTCTGTTATCCGCGCGGTCAAACGCTTTTTTTCTATTTTACAGACCTCGGCGGTATACTCTTTTCCGCTTCCGTCCAGAAGGCAAATCACAGAACCCGCGTCAACTCGTTGAACGGTGACGGCGTGAACGAATTCGTCGCCCTCAAGCACGGCGGTATCGCCGTTTATTCCGTCGATAAAAAATCTTTTGCGTCCGCTCATAATATGAATGAAAGAGCGTACCACTCCCCCTCGTGCAGGCGTTTATCCAATTTCAAGTTTTGCGCTGTGAACGCGTCCATTACCATATTAAGTCTGCTTTCGATTATGCCGCTTAAAACAAGCACGCCCGAACGGCGCATAAACTGCGTTATCGTCGGCGCAAGACGGCAGAGAATTTCCGCCGTTATATTTGCAAAAACTATGTCGGCTTTCTCGTTTGCATCGGTCAAAAGGTCTGAACGCACAACTTTTACTTTGTCCTGAACGCAGTTTATTTCTGCGTTGTGCTGCGCGCTTTTAACGGCTATTTCGTCAATATCGGTAAGATATGCATAGCTTGCTCCGAGCTTGATTGCCGACAAACCTAAAATACCGCTTCCGCATCCGACGTCGATACATACCGACGCAGGCGTCAAGTAGTGCTGCAAAAGCTTTAAGCACATTGCGGTAGTTTCGTGTTCGCCGGTGCCGAACGCCATATTGCTGTCCAGCTTAACTACGCTTTCGCCGCACTCCGGCTGATACTCTATCCATTCGGGGCAGACAACTATATGTTTGCCGATATGTATCGGGCGGAAATGCTTGCGCCAGATTTCCAGCCAGTCGTCGCCCTCGACGGTGCGACGGGTCATTTCAAGCGTGCCGAACTTCAAATAAAATTTTCCGTTAGACTTACACTCTTCGATGTCGGTGCGTATTTTAGGAATTATTTCGGGCGCGGTTTCAATTGGTATAAACGCCTTTACCAGAACATCGCCGCCTTCCTTTAAAGAATCGTCGATATAGTCCCAATACATCGATTTATTGCGTTGCAGAGCGATTACGTCGTTAACGTCGGAAATAGCTACGCCATAGTTGGTGTAACGCCAAAGAACGTCCGCGACAACCTCGCTTGCTTCTGCCGTTGTATGAATAGTAAGTTCGATAAATTTCATAATATTTATTTTAACACTATCGCGGTATAAAGGCAAGTAATTTTAAAAGCCTCCGCAAGTGAAGTGAACCCCAAAAGTCAGACAAATTTCAGAGGTGCATATCAGGCCGGAAGCTTTTTAAATTACTGCAAATATTCTACGACGGAGTGCGCGGCTATATTGCCCTCGCCGACGGCTTTCACATATTGATACGGTCTGCCTGTACAGTCGCCCGCGGCAAACACGCCATCGATATTAGTTGCGCAACGACGGTCAACCCGTACGTGCCCGTCGCGTATTTCAATGCCTTTTATAAGCGTAGACGGCGACATTGAACCTCTCAAAATAAACAGCCCGTCCACTTCCAAACTTTCGTCCTTGAAGTTGACTGCTTTCACGCGCATATCTCCCGTTACGGATTTCGGAGTTTTTAAAACTATTTTTGCGTTTTGTGACTTGATTTCGTATCCCTTATAGAGAGGAATGACGTAAGCCGTACGGGCAACGTCTGCAAGGAATTCCGCCTCGTGTTCGAATTTTTTGTCGGTACATAGAACGGCTATCTTTTTGCCCTTATACAAAAACCCGTCGCAGGTCGCGCAGTAGCTTACGCCCCTGCCCAAAAACTCTTCCTCGCCGTCAAGAGGCTTGGCAGTCTGAACGCCCGAACAGAGTATAACCGTCTTTGCCTCGTAACTTTTATCCTTCGCAAGCAAGGTAAAATATCCGTCCGTTCGGTAAACGTCCGTCACTAATTCGTCAACGCTTTCGATACCCAGACTTTTAGTATGTTCGGAAAACGCCTTGGCAAGTTCTTCACCCTTGACCGACGGAAAACCGACGTAATTTTTGATAAGCTCGGCACGGGATAATTTTTTGGACGTAGTGCCGAACCAAATAAAACTTTTGTCCAAAAGTTTTAAATTTATTGCGGCTGACACGCCTGCCGGGCCTCCGCCTATAATTGCACAATCAAACATAGAAGTATACCTTTAAAAAGATTTTTGACTTATTCGCTTTAATTCATTCCCGAAAGCTGCTGGGCAAGGTTTTCCAAATCTCTGTCGGGAAGTTTTTTCTCGCTGTCATTTACTATCGCATCGACGGCAGCTTTGGCGCGTTCGGGCGGAATAAGCGTTCCCACGCCGGCAACGCAGCCGCCGGGACAGCCCATACCCTCTATCATATATCCGTTAAGTTTGCCTGCCTTTGCAAGCATAAGAATTTTTTTACAGTTTGAAAGCCCCTCTGCGTGTTGAATCTTGACTTCCGTTTCCGGATAATATTCTTTTATGCATTTTTCTATCGCGCCCGCAACTCCGCCGGCAACGGCGTAGCCTCTTCCTGCGCCCGTCGCTTTTATGTCTACGGGAAGTTCTTCAATCTCTTCGAGGTTGATATTCTTCGCGTCGAACATACCTGCAAGCTCTTCAAACGTAATTACGAAGTCGACGAAACTCCTCACCGTTCTGCGCGACGCTTCAAGTTTTTTGGCGGCGCAGGGGCCTATGAAAACCACCCTTGCGTTCGGGTGGTTGACCTTTACGGAACGCGCCGTTGCAACCATAGGCGTAAGTTCTTCGGAAACGCGTTCGGCAAGGTCGGGAAACTGCTTTTTGACGAGAACCGCCCACGCAGGGCAGCAGCTTGTGAAAAGGAACGGAATTTTACCCGTAGTGACTTCGTTAACATAGTGATGCGCTTCTGCGATGCACCCCACATCCGCGCCGACGGCAACCTCGAAAACGTCTTTAAAGCCAAGCGTTAAAAGTGCGGATTTTATTTTACCCGGCGTTACGTTTGCGCCGAACTGCCCGACAATTGCGGGCGCGACTGCGGCAACCACTTCGTCGCCGTTTTTTATAGCTTTTACCAGCTGATAAATCTGCGACTTATCCGCTATCGCGCCGAACGGACATTCGGACATACACTGACCGCAAGCGACGCAAATATCGTTATTTATGTGCGCCCTGCCGTACTCGTCGGAAGTTATCGCCTTTACTCCGCAAGCGGCGGCGCACGGACGCTTGTGGTGAGCGATTGCATCGTAAGGGCAGGCGGCTTTGCATTTTCCGCATTTAACGCACTTGGTTTGGTCGATGAACGATTTGCCGTTTACTATTGAAACCGCGCCCTTGGGACAAGCTTTTATGCAGGAGTGTGAAACGCAGTTACGGCACTGGTCCGTAACGACGTATTCGTTATCGGGGCACTTGTCGCACGCCGACGGAATAACCTGAATCAGAGGCGGCTCGTAATACTTTTCCGCAACGTCGCTTTTATCCATACCCGACGTAACGTGCACGGGGCGGTTTTCGGGGCGCAGAGAAAGCCCCATTGCAAGGCGGACGCGCTCTGCGGCTATCTGACGTTCCCTGTAAATACTTTCACGGTATCTGGGAACCTCGTCGGGAGTTATAAGATAAGGAATTTCCTCCAAATCGTGTTCGGGGTTTACCGATTCATAGGCAACGCGCGCAACGGCGCAAAATACCTTTCTTCTAAGGTCGGTTACTACGCTTTGACTTTTCATAACAAGTGAAATTACTCCGTGATTTTAATTCGGTAAAATTATATCATTATACGGCGTAGTTTGTCAAAATTTTTTGGGGTCGTAATGCTTTACACCCAGATAAATTGCAGCACCCGTAATCCCAGCGGCAATTACAAACCAGAATGCTATCGCAAGCCAGGGCAGCGACATTGCCGCATAGCACGCAGACGAGAACGGTCCGACAAAAGTATGCTCGGGGTTATTGATGCTATTGTAATAAGGAAGCCCCATAAAAAAGTAGGAAAGAAACAGCGCAACGCAGAGACATATAAGGAAAATATTGCGCACTTTGCGCCTTTTGATAAAGCCCGTAATCATTCCCGCAGAGTACAGAATTATGAAATACGCCACGCCGAACAGTCCGCCGTATAAGCCCGTTTCCGTAAACATATTTTTTACGTCCTGACCGACTTCGCTTAAAGACGAAGGCACGAAAATATGAACGACAAGAATTATTAAGACGCAAACTGCAAGCAAGGTTATTACGAATAATATAAGCATTAAAAGCACCGACATAAATCTGTATAACAGCTTTTTTCCGTGGCTTACGGGAAACACCGCCTCTAAGTTGGGCGAGCCGTAACGATTACAAAACAACACTGTTCCCGAACCGAACGCCGCGACTGCGATTATCGGCACCCAACCGTTTCCGGCGCTTAGCATTAAGCTTATAAAATATATAAACGCCGCGGAAATTACGGGTGCTACGGGCATCGATTTGGATTGCGGCAAGCGTGAAACCGTTCTGAAATAGTAAAAAAACTTTTTCATAATCTTCCTCCGTTTTCAAGTAAATGCACAAAAATTTCTTCAACCGTAGGGACTTTGGCTATCACTCCCTCGCCTGAAATCCCGATGTCCTTTGTTAAAAAAGTGTAACCGAACATACCCTTTTTTAAGCCTATCGCCCCACGCTCCATATCGGGCGTCATTTCGCTGCACTGTACCAGACGGTATTTTTCCGTAAGAGTTTCCTTAGGTTCGTCAATAGTAATTTTTCCGTCCTGCATCATTACGATATAATCCGCAATTTTGTCCAAATCTTCTGTGATATGCGTCGAAAAAAGCACTGTGCGGTTTTCATCCATCATATATTCCTGAATGAGCGAAACTATGCCGTTTCTGTCGAACGGGTCGACGCCGGACGTCGGCTCGTCGAGAATTAATATTTCGGATTTTCTGCAAAGCGCAAGAATTAAACAGTATTTCTTTTTCATTCCGAAGGAAAATTTACTAAGCCGCATATCGTGCGGAAGTGAAAATTTTTCCATAAGCGCGTTATACTTATCAATATCGAAGCCGCTGTAAATCGCGCTGTAAAGCTTGACGAAGTTTTTCGGCTTTTGCATCAGACTGAAATCGGGCGCGTCGTACACGCAGACGATATTTTCCAAAATTCCCTCTTCGTCCTCCGCAAACCTCTTTCCGTTATACAAGATACTTCCCGACTGCGCGTCCTGCTGCCGCATTATCGTTTTAATAAGCGTGGACTTGCCAGCGCCGTTCCTGCCGATTAAACCCGTTATACAGCCCTTTTTAATATTCAGATTTATATTGTCAAGCTTAAACGTTTTAAAATCGACGGTTAAATTTTTAATTTCAAGACCGTACATTTCTAATCCTCCCATATTTCATTGATTATTCTTTTAATTACGTCCCTGCCGACAGAGTTGCGTTCGGCAAACGCGGCGATTTCTTTAAGGCGTGAACGCAATTCGTCCTCCGCCCGGTTCCGGACTTTGCCTCTGTCGAAATTAGCAACGAAAATCCCCTTGCCCTGCACAGAATACAAAAAGCCCTCGGCGCATAAATCGTCGTAAGCGCGCTTTGCGGTTATAATGCCGATTTTAAGCTCCCTGGCAAGAGTACGAATTGACGGCAACATGGTATCGGGCGGCAATTCCCCCCGTACTATCTGACCGCGCAGCTCGGTCTTTATTTGCTCGTATATGGGCACGCCCGTTTCATAAGAAATTAGTATATGCATATTCTTTACCCTACTGTTATTACTGTAATTATACAATAGATACAGTCATCTGTCAACCATTTTTTTAAAAAAATTTCCGTCCGCGGATTTTTTCCGCAGACGGTCTTATCATTCTATTGCTTTTAAGCTTTCGTTCATATTTATTTTTACTATCTTGCGGCGCAGAATAAGCGTTACCGTGCCTGTGAACAGCAACACTATTGCCGGCGCGATAAGCCACATAAACCAACTGACTTCGCCGACAGAACCGAGTCCCATCGTCCTGAAAACAAGCCACATAAAGAACGCCGACAGCGGATATCCGAAGAGTATGCCTATAAAAGAATTAATATAAATTTCGCGGTATATATAGCCAGTTACCTCTTTGTCGTGATAACCGAGAACCATCAGTGTGGCAATTTCTCTGTTGCGTTCGCTTATGTTTATATTTGTCAGCGTGTATATGACGACCGCCGTCAAAAGCCCTGCAAATATCACTATCAGCGCGGATATGCCTAAAATTGCGCCCGAACCGAAATCCTGAAACAGACACATATCGACAAGCCCCAACCCTGCCATAACAAGCGCAGTTGAAAAGGCCACGGCGATAACGGTCATAAAGAACCTGCTTTTATATCTCAGCACGTTGCGCAGCGTCGATTTGTATTTGAACGACAATTTATTCCAAATGAAAGGTATCCTTTCGAGTATCACCTTTTTTCCCGCCTTCGGCGGCTTCGGACGCAAGAGGTTTGCAGGACGTTCGCCGGCCATTTTATAGCCTGCAAGCGCGGTTGCCGCAAGCGTAGCCAGCACTATAAGCAAGAGGGCAACCATATAGAACCAAATTGAAACAGTTGCCGACATAGGCGGCATATCGAAGCTGTAATTGAAAACGAAATACAGTAAATATGCAAGCCCTATTCCGACAAAGTACGCGCCTGCTCCGCCTATACCCGTTGCGATTAAAGCGAAAAGCAGATACTTTGAAATTATGCCTGTAGACGAATAACCCAGAGTTTTAAGGCAGGCTATCTGCGCGCGTTCCTCGTCTAAAAGCCTGGTCATAGTCGACAAAACGACAAGCGCGGTTACAAGCAAAAACGCAACCATTAAAACGAAACCTATCGCCTCCACTTTGGCGCTGTAAGAGTCAAGCGATACAAAAGAATAGTTGTCGTATAAAGTGAGAACGGCAACTTCATCGCTTGCAACGTCCTTACTCTTTTGAGTAACAAAATTTTTATATCCGCCGGAAAACAGAGAAAACGACGCCCTGTCAGAGTGCGCGACGTACAGCGCGTTATAGGGTAAAAACGGAACAAGTTTTTTGGGTACGTAAAGAATTTGTTCCAGAACGTCCGCGTCGGCGGTAGCCGTAGTGCTGTCGGGCGTGCCGTCTATTTCGGCATAATCGCTGGGTTCGCCGTCGACCGCGAACGTCAACGGGCCTTGAACAACCGCGCAAACTTCCGTCTTTAAATCAAGCGCATTCAAAACTTGTTCGGGCAGTATACCTTTGAGATACTGCGCAAGGTCAAGCTTCTCGCCGACAGCAAAGCTTTTGATTACGTTGTCGCTCCTTTCGGCGTAAATTTTATTTGCCGCGGCTCCGTCCTGTTTTTCGCCCTCTACAACGTCGGGGACGTTGACAGTCCAGTTTTCAAAGTCCAGAAAATACAGTCTTACGGAACGCTTTTCGCCCGTTTGAACGTCAAGCTGAAAACCGAAATCGCAGTCGCTTTTCTCACCGAAATGAAGTTTAAAATTTTCGATATCTGCGGAAGTAAAACCATTCACGGATTTAGAGCGGACTATAAAATCGCCGACGTTGTTTTTGACGTAGTAGTCGTCAAGCGAGTTGTCTATTTTTGTGGGCGCGATACCTATTCCCGAACAGAAACCCACGGAAACAAGCACCATAAATAAAATTGAAAGCAGACGCGTAACGTGCTTTTCAAACATTCGCCAAAGGGTTTTTAAGTAGGTCTTTATCACCACTCAATCTCCTCTATCGGAACGGGATGCTCGTTTTTCTCTATCTTTTCTATCATACCGCTCTTGATATAAATTACCTTATCTGCCATATCTTTAAGCGCAGCGTTATGAGTTACTACTATCACAAGCCGTTTGCGTTGTTTGGAAACGTCGTGTAGCAGCTTTAAAATCTTTTTGCCCGTTTCGTAGTCAAGCGCGCCGGTCGGTTCGTCGCAGAGCAGTATTTTGGGATTTTTAGCGATTGCACGCGCAATTGACACCCTCTGCTGTTCACCGCCCGAAAGTTGGGCAGGGAAATTGCTTAATCTGTCCTGCAACCCGACTTCACCCAAAATTTCGGCAGGGTCGAGGTGGTCTTTACAGATTTCAACGGCTATTTCCACGTTTTCGAGCGCAGTTAAGTTGGGCATTAAATTATAAAACTGAAAGACAAAACCGACGTCGTTTCTTCTGTAATCCGTAAGTCCGCGCCTGTCAAGCGCGGTCACGTCCTTTCCGTCGAGAATTATTTCGCCGCTCGTCGCGTTATCCATTCCGCCCAAAAGATTTAAAAGGGTTGTTTTACCCGCGCCCGACGAGCCGAGCACAACGGCAAACTCGCCGTCCTCAAAGTCGAACGAAACGTCCTTCAACGCTTCGACCGTCAAGGTATTTACCTTGTACTCCTTGCCTACTCCGCGCAATTCAAGAAAACTCATCTTCGCCCTCCTTACTGAATTTTTCAAGCTGAACGCATTCGCCTGAGACGCTCTGTCTGAAGAGTGCGCGCACCGTGTTAAGCTCGGTTTCGCTTAGACCAGTCGTTGAAAACGGCAAAAACAGATTGCCGTTCATTGCAAATATATATCCGTAATTTTGAATTTCACGCTTTATGGAGCAAAGCCCATAACCGAGTTTTTCGCCGTTATAAAAAAAACAGTCCGCGTAAAAAACGCAACAGCTGTGTTCATCGTGCTTTTTTGCACTGCGGTTTAAACGAACCATAGCTATAAAACCGATAAGCCCGAGCGTAAACGGAAAAGCAAAAACGAGAAAAGCGTCTATCCATAACGGCGATTCATCGAATGCTGTTTCCAAAACCGCAGCCAAAACCATATAGCCGAAAAGCCCGACCGCACCTATGATAAGCATTATCAGCGAGATTAATTTCGGCTTTCTTCTGTAAGTTATAAGTGCGTCCGCCATAGAGACGCTTTCTGTTTTGATACAACCGCTTGTCAACATAATATTTTCCTTTATGAATAAATTCTATCACAAATACTTGCAGTTTGCAAGTAAAAGGTTGACAAGACTTTTGCAATAGGTTAGAATTATTTTTAATGCGGATATGGCGGAACTGGCAGACGCGCTGGACTTAGAATCCTGTGGGCAACCGTGTGAGTTCAAATCTCTCTATCCGCACCAAAAAAGCAGATACGGTACCGTATCTGCTTTTTATTTTAATAAGGTGTTTCAACGCCGTTTTCGACGCGCCAAGACTGCATACTGCCGGTGCCGACCCGCGTATGCAGATAGTAAACGCTGCCTGCAAACCAGTTAGGGTCTTTTTGTATTACATCCCAATCCGCTTTCGTATCTGCGAAATTGAAATTAATTGCTTCGCCGTTGAAATTCCCGAAGGCTTCCATATAAAATCTAACCTGTATGCCCGACTCAAATCTTACTTTAATAAGTCCGGTATCTTTAAACGCGTATCCGCCTACGCATTCAACCTTTGCGCCTAATCGGACATCGATAAGTTTACGACAGCCTTCAAACGCATACTCATATATTATTCGGGCATTAACTTCGACGTACTCTAAATTCGTTTCCGCAAAAGCACTCACGCCTATGGATTCAAGGCTTGCTGATAAAGTGAGATTACCTTTAAGCGCACTGCTCATAAACGCACAGTCGCCTATTACGGTAACTGTTTCTGGAATAACAATCGACGTCAAAGTTTGGTCGCCCTCAAAAGCGCCGGAGGCAATTTCGGTTACTCTTGCAGACGTTCCGTTAACGGGTACGACGGAAGGAATAACCGCGTTTGCCGCAGACGCGCCGGCAAAGCCGACCACCGCAACCGTAGTCGGGGACGAAGCCCTTGAATATTGATTAGTGTTAACTCTGAAAATAAAGCCTTGATACGTTATTACCGCCTGCTTATGACCGCAGCTTGTGCAAGTCCCGTTATTATAAACGTGCTTTTCATCGGGGCGCGTTTCTTGGCAGTTCTCACAGCTAACCGTATGATAAGTTTCATCCTTAGACGTAAAAATGAAATGGTGTTTGGTTTTAGCTATCACTTCGGTTTTGGTATCAGAGCAAACTGCGCAAGTATAAGTCTTTACGCCCTCATTATAGCAGTCCGCCGCTTTGGTAACAACGCCGTTGTCCCAGCTATGGTCCGACTTGGGTACGCTTTCTTCTTTTGTCGCCGCGCAATGCAGGCAGTTAAAAGTTTTAACGCCGTAATCATCGCAGGTGGGGTTTTTTGTAACCGCTCCGCTGTTCCAGGAGTGATAAGCTGCATCTATCTTATCTCCGCAAGAACATTCTTTCCAGTGTTTGGTTTTATCGTACTTATACTGGGTATAAGAATGAACGTGAGGCGGAACGTAATCGGGGTCGCTTGCGCCGCAAACGCATACGCCGCCGACGTAGCTGTGTACTCCGGTTGCAGGCGTTGCAACTTCAAACCTGTAATTTGCGCCGTTTACCGTAATATTGTACTTTATAACGCCGCCCTTTATGCAGGTTGCCGTATCCTTGGTTTTGCCGTAGCTGCCGCTTGTAAGTACGGGCAAAGTTATCTCATTCGTGTCACCGCAAGTGCACTTTTCAGTGACCTTGCCGGTTGCCGTATCAGTAGGGTTGTCAATCGTGATTACGTAGTTGTGCGTATGTTCGCCGCCGCTATTGCCGCCGCCGTTATTGTCGCCGCTGCCGCCGTTATTGTCGGGAGGATTTTGAACGCTGCCGCCGCCGCTATTGCCGCCGCCGGAAAAGTCGCACGCGGCAAGACCGCAAGTAACCGCAATGGACATTATCAGCGCAGAAAATAATATGAAAATCTTTTTCATAATAAATGTCTCCGATATTTTAATTATATAAATTATATTACAAAACACAATTTTTTGCAACTGATTTCTCTATTTTTTGCAACTGATTTCTCTCATTGAAAAATCTCCGCAATTGTTGCGGAGATTTTTATTGTTTATTCGTTTGCAAACTGCGAATTGTAAAGGTTGGCATAGAAGCCGTTTTGAGCTATCAATTCGTCGTGATTGCCCTGCTCTACTATATTTCCGTCGCGCATAACCAAAATCATATCCGCGTTTTTAATAGTGGAAAGTCTGTGCGCGATGACGAAGCTTGTTCTTCCGTCTGTCAGCTTATCCATAGCAGTTTGAATTATTTCTTCCGTACGGGTATCGACGTTGGAAGTCGCCTCGTCTAAAATAAGTAACGGCGCGTTTTCCGCCATTGCCCGTGCTATCGTCATAAGCTGTTTCTGACCGCCCGAAATGCTTGACTCGTTTTCGATAAAATAATCGAGTCCGCCCGGAAGGGTGTTAACGTAGTGAGAAACGCCTGCCTCTTTCAAAATTCCTTCAAGCTTTTCGTCGGAAACACCGTCCTTGGAAAAGAGGATATTTTCGCGTATAGTACCTTCGAACATCCAGGTATCCTGCAATACCATTCCGAAAATATCGTGAACTTCTTCACGCGGCATATCCTTTATCGAAACGCCGTCTATCGTAATGTCGCCGCCGTCTATCTCGTAAAAGCGCATCAGAAGATTTACGAGCGTAGTCTTGCCCGCTCCCGTCGGGCCGACGATTGCAACCTTCATTCCGGCCTTTATTTTTGCGGAGAAATCGGGGATAATTAATTTGTCGGGGCTATAGCCGAATCTGACGTTTTTAAACTCTACTTCGCCTTTGATTTTGCCGTTGCCCAAAAGCTTGAATTCTTTGCCGCTTTCATCGGAAAGCTCTTCACTTTCAACGAAATCGTATACGCGCGTTGCAGCTGCACTTGCCATTTGCAGATTATTTATTGCCTGAGGAAGCTGCTGCATAGTGTTCTGGAAAAGGTTGACGTACACCAAAAACGCCGTAATCGTTCCGAACGAAACTTTGTTTCCGTCGTTCATTAACAGTCCGCCGACTACGCACACCGCCGCATACGCGAAGTATGAGATAAACGTCATTGCCGGCTGCATAAATCCCGCTATCGTCTGTCCTCTGAAAACGCCCCAGCGCATACGCTTGTTTTTGTTTTCGAAGTCGGCGGTCATTTTCTTGCCGGCGTTGAACGCCTGAATTACCGTCTGACCCGTATAGTTTTCCTCTGCACAGCCGTTCAAAGACGCCAGATACTGCTGGTTTCTTCTGAACTGAGGCATTGCGAATTTGAAAAGCAACACCGCCATTAAAAGCATCATAGGAAGAATAATTAAAACCGTAAGAGCCATTTCCCAACAGGTGACGAACATTGCAACAAGCACCGCGACAAGCGCAGTTACCGAATAGAAAAGCATTGCAAGTCCCTGATCCATCGACTGGCCTATCGTGTCGACGTCGTTGGTGACTATGGACATAGTATCGCCGAGCTGACGCGAATCGAAATATCTGAGCGGAACGCGGTTAATCTTTTTGGAAATCGCGCTTCTTATTCCGCGTGAATATTTTTGGCTGACCGTAGCCATAATGAAGTTCGAAGTAAAATAACAAAATGCGTTAGTGCAGTAGAAAGCAATTAACACGATAGCGAGATTTAAAATCTTTTCCAAATCTATCGTTTGAGTTGCGGCGTTTTCGGTTATTTCATCGGTCAACCGTTTCAGCCATTGAGGAGCCAAAACCGAAATAACGACGGAAACCGACGTGAACAAAAACGCAAAAATAATCATTACGGAATAGGGCTTTAACGCATTAAACAGCTTTTTCAGGTTGCCCTTTTCGCCCTGTGCCGAAATCGGCGGATGCATATTCATAGTCCGAGTTCCTCCTTTGAAAGCTGCGACAGCGCTATTTCGCGATAGACGTCGCACGTTCTTAAAAGTTCTTCGTGCTTGGCGCACCCTACAACTTTACCGCTGTCCAAAACAATAATCTGGTCGGCGTCTAAAATGGTTCCTATGCGCTGTGCGATAATCAGCTTGGTTGCTTCCACTTCCTTTAAGTTTTCACGAACTTTTTTATCGGTCTTATAGTCGAGTGCGGAAAACGAATCGTCGAATATAAATATTTCGGGGTCGACGGCAACAGCACGGGCAATGGAAAGCCTTTGCTTCTGTCCGCCGGAAACGTTTTTACCGCCCTGTGCAATTTCGGAATCATATCCGTTTTCCATTTTTGAAACGAATTCGTCCGCCTCTGCAATTTTCGCCGCGCGAACCACCTTTTCGTCTGAAAGCCCGTCCGTGCCGAACGCGATATTGCTTTTAACCGTTCCCGAAAACAGCAAGCCTTTCTGCGGAACGTATCCTATTAACGAACGCAGAGTGGACTGTTTTAAGTCCTTAACGTTTACGCCGTCAACCAAAACCTCACCGTCCGTCGCATCGAAAAATCGGGGAACCAAATTTATAAGCGTAGATTTACCGCTGCCGGTCGAGCCGATAAAGGCAACAGTCTGACCTTTTTCAGCCCTGAAAGAAACGTTCTTTATCACCATTTCGGACGAGCCGTTGTAACCGAAAGAGACGTTTTTAAATTCTACCGTACCCACTTCGGTACGCTCCTTTTCCGTTTCGGGGTCCTTAACCGAAAGGGGCGTGTTAAGCACTTCGTTGATGCGGTTTGCAGAAACCTGAGCTCTGGGCATAAGCACGAACATCATCATAAGCATCATAAACGCCATTATAATCTGCGAGGCAAGCTGCATAAACGCAGCAATCGTGGCGTAATCGGTATCACCCTTATTGATAAGCGAGGCGCCAAGCCAGTAAATGGCAAGAGAAACGCCGTTCATAATCAAAATCATTACGGGAGACATAAGCGACATAACTCTGCCCGTAAAAAGTTGGGCGCGCGTTATCGACTCGTTTGCCTTTTCAAATTTGCCCTGCTGATAATCCTCGGCATTGTAAGCGCGTATTACGCGGATACCCGTAAGATTTTCGCGCGCAACGCAGTTAAGTTTATCGATAAGTTTTTGCATTGCTTTGAATTTCGGCATAACGACGAGCAGCAGCGCCATAAGGAATACGACGAGCACGACAACCGCCACTATGGTTGCCACTGTAAGCTGGGTGCTTGCCGCCTGTATTTTCAGTATCGCCCAGATTGCCGTAACAGGTGCGGCAAAAGCCATACGAAGCATTAAAATGTTTGCAAGCATAACCTGCTGAACGTCGTTGGTCGTCCTCGTAATAAGCGAAGGCGTAGAAAATTTTTCACGCTCTGCAATAGAAAACGAGTCTACCTTTGCATACACAGCAGAACGTAATCTTGCAGCGTGACCCGAAGCGATGAACGCCGCGATTAAGCCTACAAGGGTCTGCGTTGCCGCAGTTGCAAGGGCAATAAGCAGCATCATTCCGCCGTTATACCAAACGTCGCCGACGGCTGCGTTTGCTACGGCTGAAAGCATAGCCATATCGATATTCAATTCGGGATGCCCCGCTGCCGCATCCAAAACGGCTTGCCAGCCGCCCTGCGCAACCAAAGCGGCAAGATTTTCGCTTATTAATGCGGGATTATTGTGATAATTCAGATAAGTAATAGACTGAATAATTTTTTGAATAAAGTCGACGAGGGTCATCGTACAGTATACCTGCAAAACGGTAAGTCCTGCCAAAACTATTAAAAGTATCCAGTCGCGCACGCTTAATTTTTTGTAAAGCCTAAACATTTTTACCTTTATTTCCTAAAAAACAATTTCTATGATAATACCATATAATTATATTTATGTAAAATATATAGCGTGACCTATAACGAAAAATCATTAAATTTTCATTTTTATTACACAATGAATAAAACTCGCAATATCGTTCACAATAACTATTGACGGAGGAAAATATGCAATTCGATTCAACCAAAACTTATTTAAATCTTGCAAGGAGCTTTGCAGGCGAAAGTCAGGCAGGTATGCGCTATCAGTTAATTGCGCGTGCCGCCACTCAGCAGGGTTATATCACCCTTGCCGAAACCGTAAAGACGCTTGCAAAAAACGAAACGGTACACGCAAGAAGATTTTTTGAAGAACTTTCCAAACGCGGTATTGAGCTTGATAATATAGAGCTTGACGCAGGTTATCCCTTTCACAGCGGTGATTTGGGCGAAAGCTTAGCATTTGCCGCAAAAGACGAACACGAGGAACATTCACGTATTTATCCGACATTTGAAAAGGAAGCGCGCGAAGAAGGATTTAATGATATTGCAGCGTTATTTAAGCTTGTTGCACAAGTTGAAGTACGCCACGAAATGGTTTTTAATTACCTTCACGAAGCGTTTAAAAAAGGAAAGCTTTTCTCAAACGAAACGCCTATACTGTATATTTGCAGCGAATGCGGATATATGCACACGTCGACAAAAGCGTGGGACGTATGTCCCCTTTGCAAAGCAAGTCAAGGTGAAGTTGAATTGCATATCCCGTTTGAAAAGGAGAAAATATGAGAAAAACTACTGAAAAAAAGACACAGTCTACTGAAAAGAACTGCGGCGGAAGATGCGGTAAGTCCAATGAAAAGAGTACGAAGAACACGAAAAACTGCAAATAAGTTTAAGGACAGCTTCGACCCTAACGGAAGTTACACGGGCGTACCCGTTGACGGCGGAAAGCCTGTTCAGGACGCGGACGACCTGTAACGAAAAGGGCAGAGCGGAGATTTTTTCTCCGCTCTGCTTTATTCTTCTATACTTGTAAATGCAAATTTCTCAACGTCGAAAAGCCCCTTATCGACAAGTTTCAGTTTCGGTATAACCGCAAGCGATAAAAAGGCAAGCGACATAAACGCCGAATATCCGCGTTTGACGCCCATTGCGTGGGCGCGCTCTATCAGCTCTTTACTGTCGCGCTGCAAACTTTCCGCGTCACGCGAGGACATAAGCCCTGCAATATCGAGCGCAAGCGAATAAATTTTATTTTCCGCGCTGTCTACTATTACCATTCCTCCGCCTATCTCTTTCAGGCGGTTGGCTGCGCCTGCCATAGCGCGGTTATCGTCGCCGAGTAAAATTATATTGTGCGAATCGTGCGACACGCTAAGCCCCATTGCTCCGCCCTTAAAGCCGTAGCCTTTTAAAAGTCCTTTTCCGATATTGCCCGTCATTTTATGCCGCTCAACGACGGCAAGTTTCAATAAATCGGTATCCTTGACGGAAACGTCGCCGTCGGCGCGTTTTACGGTAACTGTTTCGCAGTCGGTCAGAATTCCGCCCTGCTCTACGGTAATTGCTTTTAACCTGTCGCTATTTACGTCAAGTTTAAAGTCGTCTGCCGTAAGACGGGGAATATGCACGGTATTCAGCACGTTTTTAGGCAGATACCGCTTAGACGTATCGAAAAGAGGTTTGCCGTCCCGTGCAACAACCTTTCCGCTTTTAACGACAAGCTTGACGTTAAAGTTTTTCATATTGTCAACCGCGGCCAAATCCGCAAGCCAGTTGGGGGCTATTGCTCCCCTGAATTTCAAACCGTAACATTCGGCGGCATTAAGCGTTGCGCAGGCGACGGCACGGGCAGGGTCCACTCCGCTTGCAACCATTTTGCGAAGCGCGTCGTCTATATGCCCGAATTCCTTTAAGTCGGCAGCGTGCCTGTCATCGGTACAGATAAGAAACCTGCGTGAATTTTCCGCCGTCATAAATTTGGCGTTGCCCAAATTGCGCGTAGACGAGCCGTGACGCAGATGCAGATACATACCCTTTGAAATTTTTTCCTCCACTTCCGCTTTATCGGAACATTCGTGGTCGGTAGTGACGCCGCAGCACAGGTAAGCGTTTAAGTCGTAACCGCTGACAGACGGCGCGTGTCCGTCTATCACTTTGCCGCAGGCGATAGCCGCCTCTGCCTTTTTAAGAGCGTCTGCGTCACAGCCGATAAGCGCGGGATAATTCATAAATTCGCCCAAACCGAATATGTAGTTACGGGCAACGTATTTTGCGGTATCCTTACCGGTAAGTGTTGCCCCGTTGGTTTCAAACGGGGTTGCAGGCACGCAGGACGGCAAATTTAACATAACGTCCAAAGGAACGGACGCAGCAGCTTTTAATATGTATTCGCAACCGGCAATTCCGCAGACGTTGGTAATTTCGTGGGGGTCTGCGATTATCGCCGTAGTTCCGCGCGGAACTATTAAAGAGGCAAACTCCTCAGGCGAAAGCTGAGAACTTTCTATATGAACGTGCCCGTCGATAAAACCGGGAAGCACGGTTAAATCAGAGCAGTCTATTTCCTCCCTGCCCTCGTATTCGCCTATGCCGACTATCTTGTCGCCGACTATGGCAATATCGCCCTTTCTTACCTTGCCCGAAAACACGTCAAGGTACTGTGTGTTTTTCAAAACCAAATCGGCTTTTTCGCTCCGCTTAGCGGCTAAAATATATTTTTCTAACATAGTAAAGTTATTATATCACATACGGTTTAAAAAGTAAATAGCTAAGTAAATATTATTTCTCATAACGTTATATTGTAAAAAGCGCCACGCAAGGGGCGCTTTTAAATCTTTTAAATTAGTATAGGGTATTTGGCGTTCAGCTAAATTAGTATAGGGTATTTGGCGTTCAGCTTTTGTAAAATAGCAATTTTCGAGTTGACGTCGCAAAAATCGGTCAAAGCCGTATTTATAAAATTCTTTATCAGCGTTTCTCTGTTTGTTTTTAAATCGCATTTCAGAATGCCGTCTTTATCAAAAAAGCAGTCGAATTTGCATCTATCGTTTAACGATTCGGCAACGTCACAATTCCCAAACACTTCCGTCAAATGCGACGTTATATTATCCCCTGCGTGCAGCCTGTTTTGTAAAATGTCGTTATAAACTCTTCTTGCGGCGTAATAAAAATTATAGCCGATTATCAAATTGAACTGATATAAATCGTCCATAGAAATCGTGTCGGGGAGATTGTCAAGCTTTGCAACCGACAGTATTTCTTCAATTATAGAGTAAGCAAACTCTAATTCCGCTTGTGAATAATCTTTATCAATTAAATATTTTTCGCGGCGGCTATCATAGTCGTCCATGCTGAATTTCGACGGCATAACCAATTTCAAAACACGGCGTTTTAAATAATCTTTTGAACATTCCGCTAAAAACCTATCGTCTGCTATGACCTTGATATAATTTTTTTCAGCTATGAAATAATTGTTTCCGATATATTTTTTCAGCTTTTCATAATCGTAAACGGTAATTAAATACAGCTCTGCAAAGCTGATTTGTCTTGTTACGGACAAAGTGCCTGAAATAAACTTTTCTAAAATTATATCGTTTAATGTTGCCGAGACTTGCAGCGCCTGAGAAACTAATTCAAATTGTTCTCTTTCTTTTTTCATAATTTATCCGTCAATTGAATATAATTCTATTATATGGAATACCATTCTATTAGTCAAGAATTTTTAGCCTTTATAATAAAAATATGGAACTAAAAGATATAGGTTTGACGTTATCAAAGATACGAAGAAAAGCAAACATATCTGCTTATGATTTAAGCTTGCGAATAGGAAAAGATGCTTCGTATATTAATAAATTTGAGAAAGGAAAAGTAAACGCAACACTAAAAACAATTTTAATGATTTGCGAAGTATTAAATATTTCACCGACAGAACTTTTCAAAACCGAGTAAAACAAAAGCGCCCCTTGAAGGGCGCTTTTATTATATTGCAGTAGGAACGAAAAAGTAAACGAGGAAAAATGCGGTTATCACAAGCATTACGACGGAAATCGTCCATTTGGGTTTAACCGCCTCTTCATTCTTTTTCTTGGTTGCGGCGTACTTTATCAAATCTATTAAATAGCAAAGTCCGTTAATCACTACGAAGGAAATTACTCCAAGGCCTATACCGCTTGTTATTGAATATGTAAGCGGCATCATTACTATGGTTATAAACGCAGGCAAAGCGATTCTTAAATCGTTAAAATTGATTTTTACTACCGAGCCCATCATCAGCACGCCGACGTATATAAGAGCGCCGGCTGCCGCCTCAACAGGGATAAACGCGAACAGCGGCAACAGAAATATCGACAGTAAAAAGAACGCTGCGCTTGTCAGTGCGGTAAGACCCGTTTTTCCGCCTGCGGCTATACCTGTTCCGCTTTCCACTAATGCAGACACGGTAGAAGTACCTAAAAGCGCGCCGGCGCAGGTTGAAATTGAGTCTGCAAGCATAGTCTTTGAAAAGTTTACGGGTTTGCCGTATTCGTCTAAAAGATTTGCCTTAGTACAACAACCGAGTACCGTACCCATTGTATCGAACACGTCAAGCATACAGAAAGAAATTACGAGTACTATAACCGTGAACGCAGTACCCTTGGGAAAATCGAATCCGCTTGTAAACACGGCAAGGAATGCTCCGCCCTCTTTTTCGTCCATAGAGAAAAAGTTTGCAAAGTTTTCCCAGAATCTCCACGACACGTCGCCCTTGCCGGCTATTATGCCGACGTCGGCAACGTTGAGAGGAATTGCAACTATCGTTGCGATGAGTATTCCGAGCATTACAGAGCCCTTAACTTTATAGTGCGACAAAAGGGCAATTGAAAAAAGAGAAATAAGGCAGACTATCGCACCCTTTGCCGCGTATTCGCCTACGCCCCAGCTTTTAAAACTGACAAGTCCGACAAGGGTATATTCGTCGTTGACAATCAAGCCGGCTTTCTGCATACCTATAAACGCGATAAAAAGACCTATGCCGACGGGAATGGCTATCCTTATGCTTTCGGGAATTACCTCGAAAATCTTTTCCCTTATGCCGATAAGTCTGCCGGTATTTTTATCTCTGCCGCAGGGAATGACGGTGAGAAGAAAGAACAACATTCCGCTTATAAGCGCGATAAGCATTGCGTTGCCGAAAGAGAAAGCCATAGGCGTTCCGTCCGAAAATTTGTAGGCGTATTCGCCCACTCCGCCGCCGATTATTCCGCCGACCATTATCGTTACGCTTATTCCCGGAGCCTGCGCAAGCGGCATATTCGAAAGGAAAGCCGACAGCAGACAGCCGATAATTGCAGCGAACGCCGTTGCGATAAACAGCGACGGCCACAAAACGTGTTCCGTACCCGAATACAGCATCTGATTGGGGTTGACAACCAAAATATAACACATTGCAAGAAACGTTGTTACCCCTGCAAAAATTTCTGTTGATACCGCACTGCCCCTTTCCGTAAGCTTAAAATACCTGTCCGCTTTTGAAAGCGGTTTTTTTTCTTCATTTTGACACATATCTGCCCCCTTAAATTTAATTTTATCATATAAATTTTAAAAAGTAAATACTAAAAGATAAGATTTTGTTAAATTAACCGCGTGAAAAACGGGGCATAAACATGCCCCGTATCACTTGCAGTATTTTTTATTTTGAAATATTTCCGTCCGTGCATTTAACTATATATTGACCTGTACCGATGTCCCAGTCGGGTTCCTTTTTAATTGCGTTCCACTCCGCCTTGGTTCCGTCAAAATTAATTTC
>CAJTQE010000011.1:26371-31056 GCA_910578655.1 uncultured Christensenella sp. | reverse complement strand
CTGGCTTAAATTTATGATGGTGTAGTCGGTTGCCCACTTGTTGTGGAAACCGCGTTTGGGGATACGTCTTGCAAGGGGCATCTGACCGCCTTCAAAACCGGGACGAACGCCGCCGCCGGAACGCGCCCACTGACCTTTGTGGCCTTTACAGGACGTCTTACCGTGACCCGAACCTATACCTCTGCCCAACCTCTTTGTGCGGGAGGTTGCACCCTCTGCGGGCGATAATGTATCTATTCTCATAATTACTCTCCTGCCTTTTCAGTTTTGAGAAGGTATTCAACCTTTTTAATCTGTCCCAAATTTGCGGGAGTCTCTTCAAAGGTTTTTGTACTTCCTATTTTTTTGAGTCCAAGCGCAGCGACGGTAGCTTTTACCGATTTAACTTCGTTGGACGCACTTTTAACTAACGTTACCTTTATCATATCAACCCTCCGTTAAAGTGATAATTCTTCCACACTCTTTCCGCGAGCGAGAGCAACGTCCTCTGCGGACATAAGCTCGTACAGTCCGTATACGGCTGCTTTTACGCAGTTGATGGGGTTAGCAGTACCGTGCGACTTTGTTCTTACGTCCTTTACGCCGGCAGCTTCCATAACAGCACGGACGGGGCCGCCTGCGATAACGCCGGTACCTTCGGATGCAGGCATCATAAGTACGGAGCCTCTGCCGAACACACCCGTTACGGTGTGGGGAATGGAAGTGTCTTTAAGGCTGACTTTGCGCATACTCTTTTTAGCCTGCGCCGTTGCCTTTTCTATCGCCTCGGGAACTTCCTTTGACTTGCCCATTCCGTAACCTACGCTACCCTTGCCGTCGCCGACTACGACGAGAGCCGCAAACCGCATATTTCTGCCGCCCTTGACGGTTTTGGTAACTCTGTTAACCTGAATAAGCTTTTTAATTAAGCCGTCGTCCTCTTGCCTCTTTCTCTGCTCTCTTCTTGCAGGTCTTTCTTTCTTTTCTTCCATAATAAGCTCCTTAGAAATTGAGTCCGGCTTCTCTTGCGCCGTCTGCCACTGCCTGTACGCGTCCCGTATAGAGATAGCCGCCTCTGTCGAATACGACTTCTTTTATACCGAGCTTCAAAGCTTTTTCTCCTGCAGTCTTACCGACTACCTTTGCCGCGTCAGTTTTGGTCATATCTTTAATTGCCGCCTTTACGTCCTTTTCCATTGTCGACGCGCTGCAAAGGGTTACTCCCTTAGTATCGTCGATTATCTGAACGTAGATATGGTTAAGACTTCTGTAAACGTTGAGGCGCGGAGTCTGTGCCGTACCGCTGATCTTTTTTCTTACCCTTGCGTGACGGCGTTGTCTTTCTGCATTTTTATCTATCATTTTAATCATAATAAACTCTCCTTAAAGTACAAGAACTTTTTTGGAAAGCAGTTGCGCGCAAGTCAAGGCGCGTGCGGCTTTTGCGAGGGCGCGTACACAGAAGTACGTAACCGAGCAAAAACGTAAACGCAACGCAGTATTGCACGATAAATGCTTTTCAAAATTATTTCTTGCCTTTGCCTCCCGTCTTACCTTCCTTCCTCTCGATAACTTCATCGCTGTACGCAATGCCGTAACCGTGATAGGGTTCGGGAACTCTTATTTTACGGATGTTTGCGGCTATCTGGCCGACCTTGATCTTATCGATGCCGCTGACTACTATTTCGTTCTGGCTGGGGCAATCAAGCTTTACGCCGTCTTCTTCGAACACTTCGACAGGGTGCGAAAAACCCACGTTAAGAACTACTTTATTGCCCTGTTTTGCAACTTTCCAACCGACGCCGTTGACTTTTAAAGTCTTTTTGTAGCCTTCGTTTACGCCGACTACCATATTGTGGAGCAATGCGCGGTAAAGTCCGTGCTTTGCCTCGTCGCCGGAATCGCGTCCGGTCTTTACGACGTGAGCTTCGTTGCCTTCAACCTTGATATCTATTCCGCCTACGACCTTTTGCGTAAGCATACCCTTTGCGCCCTTAACCGTGATGAGTCCGTTTTCGAAACTTACGGTTACGCCGGCGGGGATTACTACGGGTAATTTACCTATTCTCGACATACTAAATTACCTCCTTACCAAACGTAGCAAAGCACTTCGCCGCCGACGTTGGCAGCTTTTGCTTTCCTGTCCGTCATTATTCCTTTGTTCGTTGAAAGTATTGCAATACCCAATCCGTCTAAAACTCTCGGCATATTCTCCACGTCGGAATAAGCGCGAAGTCCGGGCTTTGAAATTCTTTTAAGTCCGTTTATAACCGAACGGTTTTTACCGACGTATTTGAGTGAGATAACGAGTTTGCCGTTATATCCGTCCTCAACAAGCTTAACGTCCGATACGTAGCCTTCGTCAAGCAAAATCTGAGCAATAGCTTTCTTCATATTGGATGAGGGAACCTCAACCGTGTCCTTATTTACCATAATCGCATTTCTGATGCGAGTGAGCATATCTGCTATAGGGTCTGTCATAACTTATACCTCTCTTACCAACTTGATTTCTTTACGCCGGGAATTTGCCCCTTGTAAGCAAGGTTTCTGAAACAGATACGGCATACTCCGTACTTGCGGAGAACTGCGTGAGGTCTTCCGCAAATGGAACATCTCGTGTAAGCTCTCGTTGAGAATTTAGCAGGTTTCTGCTGTTTATTTATCATTGCTTTCTTTGCCATAATCCGTTCTCCTTACCTCTTGAAGGGCATACCCATTGCCCTTAAAAGCTCTCTGGCTTCTTCATCCGTTTTTGCGGTTGTTACGAAGCAGACGTCCATACCTCTTATCTTCTCTACCTGGTCATACTGAATTTCGGGGAAGACAAGCTGTTCTTTTAAACCCATACAATAGTTGCCCTTGCCGTCAAAGCTGTCGGCAGGAACGCCGCGGAAGTCACGAACGCGGGGAAGTGCAATCGATACGAACTTGTCGTAGAAATCGTACATCATTTTGCCGCGAAGGGTAACTTTAAGTCCGATAGTCATACCCTCACGAAGCTTGAAGTTAGCAACCGATTTTTTTGCTTTGCACAATACGGGGTGCTGACCTGAGACAATTTTGAGTTCGTTTTGCGCCATCTGAATTGACTTTGCGTTGTCCTTAATGTCGCCTAAGCCCGAACTTATTACTATCTTAACCAGTTTGGGAACCTGCATAGGGTTTTTGTATCCGAATTTCTTTGTAAGTGCGGGGACGACTTCGGTGTCGTACAATTCCATAACTCTTGATTTGTATTCTTTCTTAGCCATATTTCCCCTCCTTACTCTGCCTTATCCTCGCCCTGAGGCTCGGTTTCGACAGCTTCTTCTTTCTTTGCGCGCTTTCTTACACGCTTCTTGGGTTCTTCTTTCTTTGCGTTTTTAGCGTTCTTGCCTGCATACGCCTTGTCGAGAACCGCTCCGCATTTGGGGCATACTCTGTGTTTTACGTCACCCTCTATATTGTACTTAACGCGGATTGCCTTGTCGCAGGAAGAGCAAACCACCATAACGTTCGATGCGTCTATCGGCGCTTCGATTTCAACTATTTTCGAAACGTCGTTTGCTTTTCTTGCCTTTTGGGATTTTTTGTGAATATTCACTCCCTCGACTACTACCGTTCCGTTTTTGGGAGAAGTTGCAATTACCTTGCCCTGCTTGCCCGCATACTTACCGGTGATAACCACTACATTATCATTCAATTTTACGTTCATAGCTTTTCTCCTCTATTACAGAACTTCGGGTGCGAGAGATATTATTTTCATATAATTCTTTTCTCTCAATTCTCTTGCTATCGGTCCGAAGATACGCGTTCCGCGCGGCTCCTGGTTGTTTCCGATAATAACTGCGGCATTCTCGTCAAATCTGATATAAGTGCCGTCTTCGCGTCTGATGCCTTTTGCTGTACGAACGATTACCGCTTTTACTACTTCGCCCTTTTTTACGGCGCCGCCGGGATTGGCGGTTTTAACCGAGCATACGATAACGTCGCCGATGTTTGCGGTCTTTCTGAACGAACCGCCGAGCACCTTTATACACATAAGCTCCTTTGCACCGCTGTTGTCTGCGGCTTTGAGCCTTGTCTGAGGTTGTATCATAAATTTACTCCTTTTAAATTTGAAACTTACAACTTTCCGTTAAGCTTTGTGGCCTAACGTTTGCAGAGGATTGTTCTGCGCCCACATAAGCGAGGGGGAAGCCCCGCTCTGCATTGAGCGCGAGCCGACAATCATACTATTATACTTTAACCGTATTTACGACTTTGAAGATACAAGCAAGTCGAGGCGTGTGCGGCTTTGCGACGGGGAGTTTACTGAGCGTAAATGACCCAAGCAAAACGCAAACACAACAACGAATTGCGAAGTATATGCGAAGTCGGATTACTTTGCCTTTTCGATTATTTCGGCAATGCGCCAATTCTTATCTTTCGATAATTTGCGCGTTTCAACTATTCTTACCTTGTCGCCTTCGCCGCACTCGTTCTTTTCGTCGTGTGCTTTGAAACGTGTAGTTCTGGTAATCGTCTTTTTATAGAGGGGGTGTTTCGTCTTTTCGGTGACGGCAACGATAACCGTCTTGTCCATTTTGTCGGAAACTACAAGTCCCACTCTCTCTTTACGAAGATTTCTCTCTTCCATCATCTGCCTCCTTACGCCTTTAACTGCCTTGCACGGATAACCGTGTTTACGCGCGCGATATCCTTTTTAATAAGGTTTATCGACATAG
>CAJTQE010000011.1:12147-26361 GCA_910578655.1 uncultured Christensenella sp. | reverse complement strand
CAAGCTGTCTGCTTGCCTGACGGAAGCGCAGATTGAAAAGTTCGCTTTTAAGCTCTTTAAGCTTTGTCTGAAGTTCTTCGTCGCTTAAATTTACTATTTCCTTAGCCTTCATTTGCTTCCACCTCGTTCGTTTCTTTCTTAACAAACTTGCACTTGATGGGAAGTTTGTGACTTGCAAGGCGCATTGCTTCCCTTGCCGTATCTTCGGGAACGCCTGCCATTTCAAACATTACCCTGCCGGGGTTCACGATAGCAACCCAGTACTCAACAGAACCTTTACCTGAACCCATACGCGATTCTGCAGGGTGACGGGTTATGGGCTTGTGGGGGAAAATGTCTATCCAGACTTTTCCGCCGCGCCTTATAAATCTCGTCATTGCGATACGCGCCGCCTCTATCTGACGGGAGGTAATTCTTGCAGGTTCTTCGGCAACTAAGCCGTACTCGCCGTAAGCTACCTTATTTCCCTTTTGAGCAGTGCCTTTTATTCTGCCCCTGTGCTGTTTTCTTCTTTTTACTCTCTTAGGAATTAACATAATTATTCTTCGCCTCCCTCCGAGATTAACAGCTTTTTGCCGCCGGTAAGGATTTCGCCCTTGTAAATCCAGCATTTGATGCCGAGCACACCGAACGTGGTGTGAGCTTCGGCAAAGCCGTAATCTATGTCTGCACGCAGAGTTTGAAGAGGAATCGAACCGTCGTGATAGCTTTCGCTGCCTGCGATTTCTCTGCCGTCAAGTCTACCGCCGACGGTTATCTTGACGCCCTTGATGCCCGTCTTTGCAACCTTAGCGATTTGCTGTTTTACTGCTCTTCTGTAAGATACACGCTTTTCAAGCTGTGAAGCCACCGCTTCGGCAACGAGCTGCGCGTCCTGGTCTATCTTGTCGACTTTGCGTACGTTGATTATAATTGCTTTGCCCTTAGTGAGCTTAGCAAGGTCTTTTTTAATTACTTCTATTTCCGCGCCCGCTTTACCGATAAGAACGCCGGGACGACCCGTGTAAATGCCTATTTCAACTTTGTTGGCCGCTCTTATAACGGTAATTTTGCTTATAGCCGCGTCGTAGTATTTCTTCTTTATAAAGGTGCGGATGTCGTTATCTTCTTTGAGGTTTGCACCGAACGATTTTTTATCCGCATACCACTGAGTGTCCCAAGCCTTTATTATACCGACTCTTAAACCGTGAGGATTAACTTTCTGTCCCATATCTCTTCTCCTTAAACCTTCTTCGCGTCGAGTATTACCGTAATGTGACTCGTTCTCTTCAAGATTGCATGTCCGCGTCCTTTGGAAACGGGCTGCATTCTTTTAAGGTGAGGGCCGCCGTCCGCGAACGCTTCCGCAACGAAGAGGTCGCCCCTGTCCATACCCTTGTTATGCTCTGCATTTGCCGCTGCGGAGAGAAGGACTTTTTTAACTTCCAGACTGCCGCCCTTGTCACAATAAGTGAGTATTGCTTCCGCGTCCTCAACCGACTTGCCGCGGATAAGAGCGAGAACCGTTCTTACCTTATAGGGAGAAAGTCTGAGATATTTCGCCGTTGCGTAGGGACGCTTATCCTCATTGGCTTCAATTCTTTCTTTCTTTTTCTTCATATTGCTTGCCATAACTTAAACTCCTTACTTCTTGGCGGTTTTAGCCGCGTGTCCCTTGAAAGTTCTCGTAGGCGCGAACTCGCCGAGTTTGCATCCTACCATATCTTCGGTTATATATACGGGAACGTGCTTTCTTCCATCGTAAACCGCAATAGTGTGTCCTACCATTTGGGGGAATATCGTTGTCGCGCGCGACCAGGTTTTAACAACCTTTTTCTCGCCGGCAGCGTTCATCGCCTCAATTCTTGCCATAAGTCTTTCTTCGGCATAAGGTCCTTTTTTAACGCTTCTTGACATTTTCTACTCCTCCTTAATTAATTCTCTTCAAAATGAACTTTGAAGTGGGATTTTTCTTCTTTCTCGTCTTATAACCGAGAGCAGGCTTGCCCCAAGGGGTCATAGGACCTGCGTGTCCGACGGGGCTCTTGCCCTCGCCGCCGCCGTGAGGGTGGTCGCAAGGGTTCATAACCGAACCGCGCACCGTAGGCCTGATACCGAAGTATCTCGTTTTACCCGCTTTGCCGAGATGGATAATTTCGTGTTCTACGTTGCCCACCTGACCTATGGTTGCCTTACACTTTACGGGAATGTATCTCATTTCGCCGGAAGGCATTTTCAAGGTTGCGTACGCGCCTTCTTTTGCCATAATCTGAGCCGACATTCCTGCCGCTCTTGCAATCTGCGCGCCGCGTCCGGGCTGCATTTCGATTGCGTGAACAACCGTACCGACGGGAATGTCTGCAAGCGCAAGGCAGTTACCGGCCTTTATGTCCGCTCCCTTTCCCGAAAGAACTTTGTCGCCGACGCTGAGCCCTATGGGAGCGAGAATGTATCTCTTTTCACCGTCCGCATAAGCGAGAAGAGCGATATGCGCGGACCTGTTGGGGTCGTACTGAATACTCTTTACCGTTGCGGGGATACCGTCTTTATTGCGCTTGAAATCGATTATTCTGTATTTGGTTCTGTTTCCGCCGCCGATGTGACGAACGGTTATTTTACCCTGATTGTTTCTACCGCCCGTCTTGCGCTTATCTTGAAGCAAGCTTCTTTCGGGCTTGTCGCCCGTCAGCTCCGTATAAGCGCTTACCGTCATAAAACGGCGCGAGGGGGAGGTGGGTTTATATCTCTTTACTGCCATTTATTTAACCCTCCTTACGATAACGAGTTGAAGAACTCAATCGCTTTGGAATCAGCTTCAAGCTGAACGATTGCCTTCTTGTAGTCGGGCGTATATCCTTCGTTTCTGCCCATTCTTTTAAGTTTGCCTTTGCAGTTAACGGTGTTGACGCTTTCTACGTCTACGCCGAAAAGCTTTTCAACGGCTGCCTTTATCTGAGTTTTGTTTGCCGATTTTTTAACAATGAAAACGTACTTTTTATCGGCTATTCCGTCGTAACCTTTTTCCGTGAGGAGAGGTTTAATTATAATATCTTCTGCAAACATTATTCTCCGTAGACCTCCTCTAATTTTGCTACCGCAGCTTTGGTCAAAACTACTTTTGCGTTTGCCACGACTTCGTAAGTGGAAATCTGCTGTACGGGAAGGGTGGAGAACTTTTCAAGGTTAGCCGCAGCGCGGATTACCTTAACGTCGTCGTTATCCATTACCACGACAGCCGACTTGTCCAACTTCAAAGCCTTTCTGAACGCAGCCATTTCTTTGGTTTTGCCTTCTTTAACTTCAAGCTTATCCACTACGAGAAGTTCGCCGTCCGCAACCTTTTTGGAAAGCGCGGAGATGAGCGCTGCAATTTTTGCTTTTTTGTTCATATCCTTCGAAAAGTCACGGCTCTTGGGTGCGAATACCACGCCGCCCTTTATCCACTGCGGAGCCCTGATAGAGCCCTGACGCGCGTTGCCCGTGCCTTTCTGTCTCCAGGGCTTTCTGCCGCCGCCCCTTACTTCCGTACGGGTGAGCGTCGATTTGGTGCCCTGTCTTTCGTTCGCAAGACGAGTTACGACTGCCTGATGAATGAGCGGTTCGTTGTACTCTGCGCCGAATACCTTTTCGCTTAAATCTATCGTGCCGGCCTCTTTGCCGTCCATTTTATATACTTTAATTGTAGGCATCTTACTTCTCCTTATTTAACGGTGTCGTTAATGGTAACGACGCTTCCGTTCGCTCCGGGAACCGAGCCTTTAACAAGCAGGCAGTTCCTTTCAACGTCCACTCTCACGATTTCGAGGTTCTGAACGGTCGTAGCTTCCTGACCGTAATGACCGGGCAAATTCTTGTGCTTGAAAACGCGTGAAGGCGCGCTTATCGAACCCATTGAACCGGGTTCTCTGTGCACGGGGCCGACGCCGTGGGTTTCTTTAAGTCTTTGCTGGTTCCAGCGTTTGATAACGCCCGTGAAACCGTGACCCTTTGAAATACCGTGAACGTCAACCTTATCGCCTGCGGCGAACACGTCAACCTTTACTTCTTTGCCGACTTCATAGGAAGCGAGGTCTGCAAGTCTGAACTCTTTGAGAACCTTACAGGGTTTTACGCCTGCTTTCTTGTACTGTCCGAGTTCGGGCTTAGTGAGTGACTTTTCTTTTGCTTCGTCAAAACCGAGCTTTAAAGCGGCATAGCCGTCTTTTTCAACAGTTTTGATTTGAACGATAGGGCAGGGACCTGCCTCTATTACCGTTACGGGAATCACTTTCCCCTCCGGAGTAAAGACCTGAGTCATACCGGCTTTACGTCCGATGATTGCTTTATTCATTGATAAAGTTCCTCCAAAAATTTTCTCTTCGGGGCTTAACCCCAATATTCCGGATACCGCGCCCCGCCGTTCCGCCGAACGGCGCCGTCGTCTGCGGGACGTAGAGTATCGTTTTAACACATTTAATATTTTTTAATACGCAATGCGACGCATATATACATTAAAGCTTGATTTTGATGTCTACGCCTGCGGGAAGATGAACCGTGTCCAGAAGCTTCGCGTTGGGAGTGTAGATGTCTATAATTCTTTTATAAGTTCTCTGCTCGAACTGTTCGCGGCTGTCCTTGTACTTATGGGGCGAGCGAAGAATGGTGATAACTTCTCTCTCCGTAGGGAGGGGAATAGGTCCCGAAATTTTCGCGCCGCCTTTCTTCATCGTTTCAACGATGCGCGCCGCCGCAAGGTCCACAAGCTCGTGGTCGTAAGCTGCAAGTTTAATTCTGATTTTCTGTCCTGCCATTTTGATAACTCCTTTTTTATCCTAACTTCGTCAACTTAACCGTGTGTATCGCAACTTTTTACATAAAAAATCAGCTGCGGTTAGTCGCAAGGGTCAAGCCCCTACATTTGTCAGCATAAATTATCTGTTCCGTCAGCTGAACGGAGTTTTTCAGTAACTTTATGCCTCTTCCCTATACACAATGGTCTTTAAGAGCATAGTTATGCCTTATAGTGACATACTCAGATAGTATATCTCAAAAATCAAGCTAAGTCAAACGAATTGCACCTGTTTTCAAAACTTTTTTGCATTTTTTTATTTAATCGAACATACTCTCCGCAACAAGCCGCACACCGTACTTAATTCCGCATTTGAATGCTGCACGCAACATTATATCCGTTTGCGTCACTTCGTTCTCTATAAATCTTTCGAGGTCATCTTTTTGCTCGTCCGTAAGCGTCTCGTTTAATTTGTCGTAGCATTTAAGCGCTCTTTCGGATGCTTTACGAAATTCCTTATTTTCTTTTACCTTTTCGTTAACCGTTTGATTTGTTACGTAAATGTAATCAATAACCGAATGTTCCATTTTTTCCTCTTATTTATAGTTTCTTAATTAAAGAATATCACACGCTAAGCGTGTATGTTAAGCAATTTACACGGTTTTCGTGTATAATCCGAATATGAGTTTTAAAGAAAATTTGAAAGCTGCTTTACAAAACAATAATATGTCTCAAATGCAACTATCGGAAAAATTAGGAACGACACAGCAAACCGTGAGTAGATGGGTTAACGGCATTAACGAACCGGACCTGTCTACACTAATCGAAATCTGCAAGATATTAAATGAAACCCCTGATTCTCTTTTGGGTTTTGACGATTAATAATGAGACAGAATTCCCGACTTTATCAGTCGGGATTTTTTTATGCAAAAATTTTACTTTGCCTATTGAAAAGCGAGTTATTCCATAGTATAATATAAATATCTTAAATATAAGGGGTAAAAATTTATGGGCATAACAGCAAAAAATATCCGCAATATCGCGGTTGTGGGACACAGCGGCGAGGGCAAGACCACCCTTTGCGAGGCAATGCTTTTCAACGGCGGCGCAATCGACCGAATGGGCAAGACCGAGGACGGGACTACCGTTATGGACTTCGACGACGCCGAAAAGGCGAAAAAGCTTTCCGTTTACGCCGCGTGCGCGTGCTTTAACTGGAAAGGCGTAAAAATAAACCTTATCGACCTTCCCGGATTTTACGATTTCGAGGGCGAACGGCGCGAAGGCCTTGCGGCTTGCGGCGCGGCGGTGCTTGTCATAGGCGCGAACGGGATTATCCCCATCGGCGCGGAAACGGTAATAGATTACTGCCTGAAACTTAAAAAGCCGCTGGTTATTTTTATTAACGGAATGGATAAACCCAACGCGGACTACAAGGGCACGCTTGACGCGCTTAAAGAAAAATATCCGGGCAGACTTGCGCCGATACAAATACCGGTAATGCAGGGCGAAAAAATGACGGGCTACGTCAACGCGATACAGGAACGCTGTTACGAGTTTTCGACTTCCGGCCCCAAAGACGTACCCATTCCGCCCCGCCTGAAAACCGAAATGGAGGCTATGCAGGCAAGTCTTATGGAAACCGCAGCAGAGAACGACGAACTGCTGTTGGACAAATTTTTCACCGACGGAAAACTTTCCAAAGAGGACGCCGTTCACGGAATACGGAAAGGTATTTTAACGGGCGGAGTTATCCCCGTAATGGCAGGCAGCGCGCTGAATAATCGCGGAGTTATAAATCTTTTGGACGAAATTGTGACATATATGCCGACGGCAAGCGACAGACTTAACGCGTTTGCAACCGACATTGACAGAGACGAACTTATTTCCGTTACCTGCGAAGAGGACGCACCCTTTGCCGGTCAGATTTTCAAAACGGTTTACGACCCCTATTCGGGCAAGCTGAGCTATATTAAAATTTTCAGGGGCAAATTGAAATCGGGTATGACCCTATACAACCCCGATACCGACAGCGAAGAACGCGTCGGACAGATTTTTGTACTCAAAGGCAAGAAGTGCGAACTTGTCAACGAGCTGGGCGCAGGCGACGTCGGCGCGCTGAACAAGCTCACCTCCGCTCTTACGGGCCACACCCTGTGCGCACAGGGAACAAAGATAAAGTTTGACCCCATCAACTTCCCCAAGCCCTGCCTTTCGCTTGCGGTCCGCGCAAAGAACAAAGCGGACGAGGACAAAATGTCTGCAGGCTTTACGAAAATGTGCGAGGAAGATTATACCCTTTCGGTTGAAAAGCGAACCGACACCGGCGAGCTGGTTTTAAGCGGTCAAGGCGAAATACATATAGAAATTACGGCAAAGAAGCTTAAATCGCGCTACGGTATTGACGTGGTTTTATCGGAACCGAAAATCCCCTACCGCGAAACTATACGCGCCGTATCTACCGCCGAAGGCAAGCACAAAAAGCAGTCGGGCGGACACGGGCAGTACGGACACTGCAAAATTCGCTTCGAGCCGTGCGACAGCGAATTCGAGTTCGGCGACGAAGTTGTCGGCGGCGCGGTTCCCAGACAATATATACCGGCGGTTGAAAAGGGCTTGCGCGAATGTATGGCGCACGGCGTACTTGCGGACTACCCCGTGACGGGCGTACGCGCGGTGCTGTTTGACGGAAGCTATCACGACGTCGACTCTTCGGAAATGGCGTTCAAGCTTGCCGCAGCGCTTGCGTTCAAGGACGGAATGTTAAAAGCAAAGCCCGTGCTTTTAGAGCCGGTTATGAAATTGAAAGTTGCCGTTGCAAGCGAGTATCTCGGTACGGTGCTGGGCGACATATCCAAACGTCGCGGAAGAATAAACGACAGCGGTACCGAAGGCGGACTTTCAACGGTAATCGCCGAAGTCCCCCGGTCGGAACTTATGAAATATGCAACCGATTTGAGAGGTATTACTCGGGGGCAGGGAAAATTTACAACCGAATTCCTGCGCTATGAAGAAGTTCCGCCCCAGCTTTCGGAAAAAATTATAAAATAAAAAAACCGGTTGATACGGTTATTGATATTATCAATAAAAGTTATAACGATTTATATTTGTAAACATTAATAGTCAAAAACGCCCGTACAAACAGTACGGACGTTTTTTCATCATCGTTCGGAATAATTTCCGTTTTTAAGTTTTATGCAGTACGCGTTTCCGCACTCGCCTATTATGCGCGCAGCGAAAGCAGACCGCGTCAGTCCTTTTTATGACTGACCCTGAAAAATTTGAACGTTGCGCTGCCGCCGAACTCTGCCGACCGCGCATATATCGCCATTCTTGCCCCCGTACGCACTCCGCCGTCGGCGTAGAATTTATGCGTGAACGCACTGCCGCCGAAAGTAAATCTATAAGTTAAGCGGTTGCGTTCTTCATACTTAGCAGAAAGCTGAAAAGTGACGTACTGTTCGTCATAAGGCTGACTTTGACAAAGCGTTTCGTCCGCGCCGCCGCCAATCGTTCCTTTACGGATTTCAAGATAGTTCTGTCCGTTTTTTCGCACAACGCAAATGTAAGCGTAACTTTTCCCGAACATTGCAAACCCCGTTTCGTCGCCGTCGTTCAAAAGGTTTAACCTGCACTTTGTTTTGACGGTAAAGTTGAGGTACTGTATTTTCTGCACAAATAAGTTGGGCATATCCCCGAGCGAATTGCGCGCGTACGGAATACAGTTAAGCTTTAAACCTTTTTTCATTTCGTACCAACCGCTCCACTTGTTGGCAGGGGTCTGCCAAATAGGCGAAATAGTATCCCCGTCGAATTCGTCGTTGGCGTCAAGCTTGAAATCGGTATTTATATCGACAGGGAATTCACACTCAGCGACGGGCGTACCGGCAATTTCTTCGTCGTCAAGATTACCGCAAAGCGGCCAACCGTCCACCCAGGTTACGGGCTGCAAATGCGTAACTTTACCGTACGCACCCGTATCCTGAAAATGAATAAATTTCCAGCTTCCGTCAGCCAACTCGACAAGCGCACCCCGATGAGGTCCGTTAATATCGGTTCCGCCCTGAATTTGAATAACCTTGCTTTCGTACGGACCGAAGATATTGCGCGCGCGCAGGGCAACCTGCCAGCCGGACGACACCCCTCCGCACGGCGCGGAAATATAATAATATCCTCCGCGCTTTAAAAATTTGGGTCCGTCGATTTTGGGGCAGTTGCCGCGACCGTCGAAAATCTTTTTATAGGAATAGGCTTGCTTTGTCAAAAGCTCGTCGCTTTCAAAAACGGCAAGTTCGGAATTGAATCCTGCGCGGCTTTCGGCAAACGCAAACACTACATAGCACTTTCCGTTATCCCACACGGGACAGGGATCTTTATACCCCTTGCCCTCCAAAAGCGGACGCAGAGGCGACCACTTGCCGAACGGGTCGTCCGTTTCGGACACGAATATTCCTTCGTCCGGGAACGGAATAAGGCAATAGAATTTTCCTTCGTGAAAACGTATCGACGGCGCCCACGCGCCTTTGCCGTGACGCACACTGTCGTAACCCGCGAACGGGATTTCGTTAAAGACGTAATTGACAAGCCGCCACTGCACAAGGTTTTTAGAGTGCAGCACGGGTACGCCGGGAACGTAACTGAAGCTTGAAGCCACCATAAAAAAGTCGTCGCCCACGCGTATTACGTCGGGGTCGGAATAGTCCGACTGTATTACGGGATTAGTGTATCTCATAGCGTCCTCACAATTTTTTAAACATTCTGATTTCGTCAAAAGCGGTTCCGTCGGGAAATTTTATCGCGTCGGGTATGCGTCCGCATTCGGTAAAGCCCAACCGCTTATACAGTTTACGCGCGCGCACGTTTTCGGAATAGACTTCTAATTCCATTTGTTCGAACCCCGCCCTCTTCGCCTCGCAGAGCAGTTTTTCAATCATAATACCTCCCAACCCCCTGCCAGTGAATTCCTGCAAAAGCGCGATACCGAAAGAGGCGCGGTGCGCCTGCCTGCGCGATGCCGACTTGCCGGCAAAAGAGCAATTGCCTGCATACCGTCCGTCAACGAACGCCAACAGCAACAGCTTATCGCCGTCCGAGTTGTTGATACCGATAAATCTTTTTTCCTGCTCGACGGTCAGGTTAATCTCGTCGGGGGCCAGTAAAAGATAGGGCGTTTCCCCCGAAACCTTTTTAAAATTTTCAAGCAGCATTTCCGCGTCGTCTTCGTTCGCACAACGCAATAAAATTTCACTGCCGTTCACATTCAACTTTTGCTGTTCGATTATCATTTTACACCTTCTCATATCCTTTTTTGCGGCGGCACCGTCCGAACAGTTTATGCCTGAAAACGTACAGACAAATCCCTGTACCCGAAGCGCCGACCGCTATGCCGGCTATCGCCCAAACCGCAGGGTTAAAATCCTTTAAGTCGGGGCAGCGCACGTTAATCCACATACGGTTTATTTCAGAAAGCCTATCGCCGAAGTCAAGCATTATTACGCTTCTTTCAATGACGTTGGACGGAGGATATTGCGCAAATAACTGCCTGCCCCTGTTCGCCCCGTCAAAATTGCACGCGTCCGCAGACAAGACGTAACCGTCGCCGAAAAAGTAACTTAAATCGTAGTCGAGCGTGTCGTCGGTTTCGGCTCCGTAGTTCCAATCCATATACTCGAACACAGTATCTGTAGCTATCGCCGAAGTGTAGCCGATATAGTACATATTTCTTATCGCGTTTTCCGACTTGGCGAGGAAGTTTACGAACGCCTCCGCCGCCTCGTCGCGCTTAACGTCGCCGTCTATTCCGTCCTTTAACTTGACCCAACCGTCGAACCACAAATTCGAACACTCCTCGGGAACCGAATACCAAAGCTCCACCTCGTCCGCGTCCGCCTCGTCGAGAATATACACGGCGTCACCCGACCACTGATAGTTTGCGGTTACCTTGCCGGTAACCATATCCGCCTTGCCCGAATCCGTCTCGAACGAATACACGTTATCCTTTATGTTTTTAAGCACGTCCTCGGCAAGCGCTATCGTCGCACTGTCGGTATCGTTTAAATACGCGCTGAGCTGCTCGGACGAAAGTCCCGCGGTCAGCCTGTCCCTGTTGATTATGCTAAGCGCGGCAAAATACGCGTCGCGCACATTGTCCTTTATTGTCACGCTGCGGTTATAGTCGTGGTTCAGCAGAATTTCGCAGGACGAAACGTCGTCCTGATTAACGAGCAAATCGGGATTGTACACGAAACCCGACGTACCCCACATATAGCACGCGGCGTATTCCGTCCAGCCGTAGCTGTCGAATATGTCCGCAATATACGGCGAGACGTTTTGTGAATATTCGCCCCCTTCCAAAAACCCGTTGGAAAATTTTTCCAGTCTGCCCTCGGCAAGCAACTTCATAATCATATAGTCAGACGGACAAACCAAATCGTAAGTATCGCCGAGACTTAAACGGTTGTACAAATCCTCGTTCGTTCCGAAAGTGGAATACTCGACTTTTACGCTGTAATCGTGGTTGTCGTTGAACCATTCAGTGAAATCGTCGACCATTGAATTAACGCCCGTAATATCGCCGCTTTCAAGATCGATTGCCTCGTCCCAGCCGCCCAAATCGATATACTCCTCCCAACTGCTGACGCGCAGGGTGACGGTCTTTTCGCCCTCGGCGCAGCCCACAAGCGGCAGCGCAAGGCAGGCAGCCAAAGGCAGTAATGCTAAAACTTTTTTCATACTTCCCTCCTCTTCTTGCCCGAAATCACATTCATTGCAACCACTGCTACGATAACCAGAACGAATATGAGCGTGGACAGAGCCCAAAGCGCCGTTTTGATTTCCGTTTGCGAACCGCGCGTAGCGTTTACGACGTAAGTGCTTATCGTGTCAAACGTCGAGGGTTTGGTATAGGTGGTTACAAAATAGTCGTCAAGCGAAAGAGTAACCGCAAGCATAAAGCCGGACGCAATACCGGGTATCAGCTGAGGCAGAACCACTTTAAAAAGCGCCTGCGCGGGCGTCGCCCCGAGGTCGAGAGCCGCCTCGTAAAGGCTGCCGTCCATTTGCTTTAATTTCGGCAGAATGGAAAGATAGACAAACGGCGCGGTAAGCACGATGTGACCTATGCCGAGCGGAATAAACGTACTTTTATCAGCCTTTAAAATTACTATTAGCAGTATGCAGATTGAAAAGCCCGTCACTATGTCCGCATTGACTACGGGTATTTGATTGAAATTGCCTATAAGCGATTTTGTAACGCGCTTTGAATAAAACGCGCCTATCGCACCGCAGGTTGCCAGCACCGTAGATATTGCAGAGCAGACGAGTGCAAGGGCAACGGTTCCGAAAATCATACCGCGCATTTCGTCGTTGGCAAAAAGATTTAAATAGTTTTTAAACGAAAAGCCGCCCGTACTTCCGCCGACGGTAGTCGCGTTTGTAAAACTGTAAACGGCAAGCACCAAAATGGGAACGTAAATGAAAAGCAATACTAAAACAAGCCAAAGATATTTTAACGTCTTTTTCATAGTACGCCTCCCCTCGCGCTTGCGTCCTTGTCCGAAAAACGGTTTGTAACAAGCGTGACGAAAAAGATGATTACAAGCAGTACGAGAGATATCATAGAACCGTTGTGCCAGTCGTACGCAGAAAAGTAGCTGCCTATAAGGCTGCCCATTATGTAGTCGCTGTTATACAGCATATCCAGAACGACGTAGTTTGTCATAGACGGTAAAAGCACCATTGTCATACCCGATATTATTCCGGGCACGGACAGCGGCAAAGTCACCTGCAAAAACACAGTAACCTTATTCGCGCCCAGATCGGACGCCGCCTCCAGAAGGCTTTTGTCCATCTTTTGCAGCGAAGTATAGAGGGGCAGCAGCATAAAGGGCAGGAAGTCGTAAGTCATACCTATGACCGAGTTCAAAAACGGATACTTTGAAATGTTGCCCTCCAATAAAGAAAGTATCTCTTTAAGCGCGGTTATCCTCAGCGTAAAGTTTATCCACATAGGCAAAACGAACAGCATTAAAAGCACGTATTTTTTCTTGAAATTGCTTCTCGCAAGGATATATGCCGTAGGATATGCTATCGCAAGACAGACAATAGTCGTAACAGCCGCAAGCCCGAAAGAGTATAAAAGCGTGCCGAGTGTGTTCGTACTCGTAAAGAAATTCGTAAAATTGGAAAACGAAAAATTGCCCTGCCCGTCGGTAAACGCATAGTAAACTATTACGATAAGCGGCGCAATTACGAAAAGTATCAAAAACAGTGCGTAAGGTATGCAGAGCTGTTTTCTTGAAAACCGAAGCTTAGTCATTTTTCACCTTTAAAGTCATCTTTATCTTTTCGGGTGCAATTATAATACCGACAAGGTCGCCCGTGTTCCAAAGGTCGGGGCAGGAGAAAACGTAGTCCTCCTCGTTCTCCTCGGTTCTGACTATGTATCGGTAATGGTCGCCCTTGTAAATCATTGAAATGATATTTCCGCGCGCGCCGCCGGCGTCCGCATCGTCGGTCATAGTTATATCCTGCGTGCCGACTTCAACCTCAACTTCGGTTCCCGTCAAGTCTAAGCTCTCGCCCGAAGCGGTTATCAGATAGCCCTGCTCGTCAAGAGTAGAATCCGGATAAAGCGCAGTAACGTCGCACTCGAATTCGCCGTCGCCGAACTTAACGGTATTGTTTTTGGTAATAACGCCGTCGTAGCGGTTGACGGTGTAAACCTTTTCCATTAAGTGAATACCGTCGGGCTCTATTCTCATTCCTATCACACTTCCTACGGGCGCGTTTGACGTACTTTGAATTACAATTTCAAATTTACCTATTTCAACCGTAATCTCATAATGCACACCCTTGAATACAGAGGAAATTACCTTACCTTTAAGTTGTCCCTCGCCGGGCTTGCAAATCTTTATATCCTCCGGACGGACGACGACGTCGACAAGCTGACCTCTTTCGTAATCGTCAAGACAGTCGAAAGTAGCTCCGCAGAACTTGACTTTGAGCTTGCCCACAACCGCGCCGTTGAATATATTACTGTCGCCTATGAAGTCGGCAACGAAAGTATTTATCGGTTCGTTATAAATCTGGTCGGGGGTGCCTATCTGCTGAATTTCACCGTCGTTGATTACGACAACTTTATCCGACATTGTAAGCGCCTCTTCCTGGTCGTGAGTGACGTAAATAAAAGTAATGCCCAAAAGGCGGTGCATCTTTTTAAGTTCAATCTGCATCTCCTTGCGCATTTTAAGGTCAAGCGCGCCCAAAGGCTCGTCCAAAAGCAGAATCTCGGGTTCGTTTACGATAGCGCGCGCAATGGCAATACGCTGCTGCTGTCCGCCCGAAAGGGTGGAAACGGCGCGTTTCTCAAAGCCTTCCAAGTCAACTATTTCCAACGCCTTTCTGACTTTCCTGTCTATTTCACCCTTTGAAAGCTTTTGCTTTTTAACGTATTCCCGACCGTCCTT
>CAJTQE010000011.1:0-12137 GCA_910578655.1 uncultured Christensenella sp. | reverse complement strand
GTTGCGGTACGTATTTTCAATTTTTTTAAGGCGCAGACCGAACGCTATATTTTCGTAAACGTTCAAATGCGGAAAAAGCGCGTATTTTTGAAAGACAGTGTTGACGGGGCGTTTGTTGGGGGGCAGACGGGAAATGTCCTCTCCGCTTAAAAGTATCTGACCCGAAGTGGGAATATCGAAACCGGCAATCATTCTCAGCGTAGTCGTTTTTCCGCAGCCCGACGGGCCCAAAAAAGTGACAAACTCGCCCTTTTTAACTTCAAGATTGAAGTTGTCAACCGCAACCGTTTCGTCGTCGAATTCTTTTCTTACGTTTATTAATTCTATAATATTGCTCATTGAATTTTCTCCTATTTAAAATCGTTTCGGAAAGCAGACGCGCGTCAGACAAGGAGGGCGAGGAAAACTTGAAGGAGTTTACAATGACGTAAACAACTGAAAGTTGTCGCAGCCCGACGCCGTATCACGCGCAGTATGCTTTTCAAAAATTAGGCGGCGTCGATACCCATAGAAATCTGGCGCAGGTTTTGCCGTTATTGACTATTTTGTGCGACTTGTCCGCGACGTAATAGAACGCCTCGCCTTTCTTGCAAACGTATTTTGCCGAGCCAAGCTCTATGTAAATTTTGCCCTCTAAAACAAAGCCGAATTCTTCGCCCTCGTGAGGGAAATCGTCGGCAGTGGAAGCGCCCTCGTCAAGCTCTACCAAAATCGGTTCCATTTCATTTTTCTGCGCGTTGGGGATTATCCATTTCAACAGCATGCCGTCGTCGCGCTTTTCTATAAATTCGTCTGCGTGAAAGACTACGCGCGTATCGTCCTCTTTTTTAAAGAACGCGGCAAGGTCTGTTCCAAGCGCGGACAGAATGTCGATAAGCGTAGATATAGACGGCGAAGTCAAATCGTTTTCAAGCTGTGATATATAGCCTTTTGTCAGCTCGCACCTGTCGGCAAGCTCCGCCTGTGATAAGTTCAGCTGCAATCGCAATCGCTTAATTTTGGTCCCTATTTCCATACGCCCTCCGACGGTTAGCAATTTTAAACTAAAAGTTTAATAAAAATAAACAAACGAATTATATAATTAACGCGTCCTGCTGTCAACCTTTTTTTGGCTTATAACAAAAAAAAACAGGAAATTGTTCCTGTTTTTTTATTTGTTTAATTTATCTCATCATCTATCCTGTCTATCGACTGAATAAACGGATTCTGCTGTAAGACTTCTAAAATAAATTTATCGTCAAATTCCTTGTCGGTACGCACAAGTACCGAAAATACTATATCGTCCCCGTGCTTTTTTGCGTCCAACTGAACGTAACGGTCAACTCCGAAAAGCTTCTGCACCGTTTCGCTTTCGTCGGTTTTGTTAATGAACACTACACGTAACTGAACGTAATGCTTGTTTTTAAAAAATTTGCAGTTTATGTGCATAACGCACTGCGCTGCAATAATAATCGCCGTAGAGCTTACCGCAACTATGTACATACCGGCGCCGGCAGCCATACCTACGCCGGCGGTTATCCATACGCCGGCTGCGGTTGTCAGTCCGTGCACCGCTTGCTTGCGGTACATTATCATTCCCGCGCCGATAAAACCTATGCCCGAAACAACCTGCGCCGCAAGCCTTGCCCCGTCGTACTTGCCCTCCATATCCGAAAAGCCGTACTTGGAAATAAGCATAAACAGACACGCGCCCGCCGCCACTATCGCGTGCGTTCGCATTCCGGCTTCTTTAAAGCGTATCTTACGTTCGGTTCCTATCGCAAAGCCCAGAAGCACCGCAATAAACATTCTTATAATATATTCAAGTTCTATTAAATTATCAGGTAACAGCTGCATCATTCCACCTATCTTTATTTGTTATATGCGTATTATATCACATTTTTTTTAAATTTCAAGGGGTAAAACCAAATTAATCTTCAACGGCCTTCAAAATATTTTTATAACCGTCCGAATTTTTAATGCCTTCGAGCGTTGAAACAGTCGCGCCCTTATCCTCTACGGCATTAAATTCGTCCTCTCCCGACACCGCCGCACCGAAAGCCGAACCGCTTAAAAAACAGTTGTTCTCAAAATTATGATATTCGTTACCACCCGAAGTATATGAATTTTTTTCGTAAATTTCTGCACCTACAATGCCGGCAATCGCCCCCGAATAGTTGCCTGTGAAAGTATTTTCACCAACAAAATAACTGTCCGTAACACCGCCGCCTATATAAACGGTTTCAGTGCCGCTGCTCAATCCGCCCTGCTGTATAAGCCCTGCAATACCGCCGACACAGGAGGCTTTCTCACCCGTAACGGCAACCGTTATTCTGTTTTCGCTTATACAGCTTGACGCAACCCCGAAATAATGTGCGTAAAAATCGTACTGAACTATGCTTGAGCCCATTATTCCGCCGACGAAAGCACGCGTCGACTGCACGGTAATATCACCGCGCGAAATACAGTTTTCAGTCAGCCCGTAAGACTGAGAAACGATTCCGCCGACCACCGCAACGCCCTGCCCCGACGCACTAAGCGAACCGGCGTTGACACAGCCGGTTATCTCACCGCCGTTGCTGTAAGCTATGCCGCCCGCAATTACGGAACGCTCTCCGTCTATTTCTTCCGTACTTGTCGACGTTGCCGAAATACTGCCCTCGTTTTTGCAGTTTTCTACCGTACCCATATTATTAAGAACTATGCCGCACGTCATAGGGTTCCACTCCGGTTCGGGCGAAACCTGCGCAAGATGCGCATTGTTTATATTGCCTGTAAGCCGACCCGTGTTGCTTGCGCAAACGCCGGCTATATCGAACGTGGTTGAAGTTATCTCTCCCGTGACTACGCAGTTTTCAACGTAGCCTCCGTTCGCCCCGACGACTCCGCCGTACAGCGCGTTGGCGTGTACCTGACCTTCAAGAGAAAATTGAGAATAGTTTACCGTACAATTTTTAACCGTGCCTGCCGTGCGCGAATTGTACTTATAATTATTTATCAAAACTATTCCCCCGAACAGCAATTCCCGAGTAACCTCCTCGCCTGTTGCAAGGGCCGAAATCCGTCCGCCGACGTTCAAAGTCACGTTTTCGATTAAACCGTAATTGTATTGTGCGACCAACGCCGTTCCTGCCGTAGCAGAGATATCTGCCGTTACGTTGAAAGCGGCGTTTTTAATTGAACCCGTTTCCGCAACCGCAGTAAAAAGCGCCCCCTGCGACTGCACCGTAACGTCAAAAACCGAGCCCGTAAGCTCACCCAAAGAACAGCCTTTTTGCACCGTCAGCGTGTGTCCGCCGCCGTATATAGTGCAGTTAACCTTGTCAACCGAAAAATTTTCGGGCAGGGTTAAATCATTTTTCAGCGTATAACTTTTCTTTGCATTGAAGTCTATCTGGCTCAATTTGTCAACCTCGCCCTCGACGGGTTTCGGCAAAAGCGAAATTGCAGTCACAGGTACTCCGACGGCGATTACAGCCGCCAGCACCGTACAGCTTACCGCCGTTATAACGGTCTTTTTTTCGCGGCGCGTCATCGGACGTTTATCCAAAATCGCGCCGTCGCCCTCGAACTTAATGCCAAGCGAATACTTAATCGAGTATATCGACTGCAAGCGTCCGCACACCTCTTTTGACGGTTTCACCGCAGGATATGCCTTTTTGAACGCGCGCGTCTTATCTAAAATCAACAGCATTTCAAGGGGAGTAACTATCTCGTTTATATACAGTCTTAAACATTTGCCGGCAACGGCGGAAAAATCGCGCGAAACCTTTGCAGGTTCATCCTCCGCCTCCCACGAGGTTATTTTTAAAAGTTCGTTTTCGTATGCCGAAAGAATACATTTCGAGTTATAGAGATACAGCAACGAAAGTACGGGGAAACGACCCAAGCGGAACTTTCCGCAAGGGTTAAAGGCGTCAAAAGCCTTTTTGTCGTCCTTTTCAATTGCCTGCAATAAACCTGTTAAATGCGCCATATGCCTTACTGTTTTTTAATTTTAACCTTTCTGTCCTGCGCCCATTTATCGAACGCGTCGAATAAATACTGTTCGTTTACGGTGCCGCTTTCAGCCACTTTTCTAAGTAGAGCAGCCGTTTCCTTAAAGGTTGCAGTCAGCTCCTTAATATCGCTGCCCTGCCGGGTAACTGCCGCGGAAAGCTGTTCATTTTCCTTCTTGATATCTTCAATCTTTTGTGCGTTTTCTTTCAGCACGAAAGCAATGTCCCTGTTGATGAAGTCGCTTATCTTTTCAACGTTCGTGTTGTAGTCTGCAAGCGATTTTTGCAAATCTTTAAGGTTGTACGAGGATTTCTTTTCGGCGATTAACGCGTCTATTTTTTCAATCTGCGCGCGCGCGCTTTTTTCAATCTCTTCCAACGCGTCTATGCGGTTAACTACCGACGAAAACCGCGAAGACATATCTTTTACCGCCTGCGCGTACTTCTCGCCCGAAGCAGAATACTCCTCTATCCTGCGGCTGAGTTCCTGTCCGCTTTTCGCCTGCGCGCTGACTGCGGAATGTATTTTTTCAAGCTGAACCGCCGCGTTACCGGAAAAACTTTTACTAAGATATTCAAGGTCCGACTTTATCTCTTCGTAAGTCTTTCCCACCGAGCGCAAGCTGTCTTGCAGCGGCGCAATCAGGTTGCGGTATTCTATAAAACTGTCGATTAATTCTTTTATATCATCTTTCATTTTTCTTTTTCCTTTTAAGCTTTTCGTTGCTGTTTTTTAAGCTTGAAGATATCTCTTTTACGTCACGTTCAAGCGTTTCCAAAATTATTTTTTTCGCCGCTTCGTTGTCGCTTACAAGCGGATAGAATTTCACTATTTCGGGGTCGAGAACTCCGCCGCCACGTTTGCAAGCGTCCATAAGCGGAAACAGCTGCTCGTCGCCCGAACGCGTAAACATTTCGCGCGCCCCTTCGTCCATTCCCTGCCGCCAGTATTCCGTGCCGGCGTCGCGCCATTTCCCGAACCGCAAATAATTTTCGTGAACGGAAATATAAATAATCTTTCTTTTTCTAAGCTCTTCGGTAGACAGTCTGTCGGCGGTCGAACGCGCGTTTTCGTACTGTTCAAGCGAACAGAACTGCTCAATGCGCTCCACAAGTTCGTCGTCGTCGATTTCTATTCGGCCTGCAATATCTTTTAACAGACTCAACGCGCTGTCCTTGTTTCTTCTTTCAAAACATTCGTTGAACAGCGGTTCGAAGAACTTCGGACTGTCGCTTTCGGCAACGAAAAGATACTGCCTCGCGCGTGAAATTCCAACGTAGAAAAGGTTGAAGTAGTACCTGTAAACCGAATTCTCGTCCGCCGTCTTTCTGTTCAGCGACATATCATGCAGGTACCGCCATTTATCGGCGTTGTCGGAAAGTACGTCGGCAAGAATTACAGTATTGCGTTCAAGTCCCTTTGCCTCCGCAACGGTGAGAATTTCCGTCTTGCCCAAAACCTTTTTAAGCTTTTCTTTCTTGCCCTGAGAGGCAACGACGACGGTTACGTTTTCAAACCGCTTTTCACCGAGAGAGTAAACAAAGCTTTTGTCCCTGACGAACACTGCCGACGACGGCAGCGGCGACGGCACGCTTTCGCCCTTTAAAACGAAGCTGTGCATTCCGAAACGTTTGACGTTCATTTCACTCAGCTTTTCCGCAATTTTTTCTATTTTCTGAGTACTGCGATAATTGTGTTTAAGCTCTCTTACGCCCGTAACGTCGCCGTACATAATGCGCTTTAAGTAACCGAAATTGAAGTACGACGGGTTAATCATCTGCAGTGCGTCGCCCACGCAGAACAGCTTTCTGCAAAGCTTTTTCATAAGGCAGAGATTTACCTGCGTGAAGTCCTGAACCTCGTCTATAATACCTACCGAATATTCGCAGGACGTAATTTTTTCAAGGATACGGCGGCTCATAGAATTGTTGTCCCGATAGCCGTGCTTTGATAAAAATTCGGCGTAGTCGGTTGCAACCGAATAAATAACGTCGCACTCGCGGCGCGTAAAGCTGTCGCGTCGCGCGTCCGCATATTCGTCGCGCGTCATCATCTCTTGCGGACAGTCAAGTTCGTACTTGCCGAAAATCATTCCGTAAATTTCTTTGTAGATTATTTCGGGCGCAACGTTTCTAATCCTGTCAAGCGCGCCCGACAGCTTATAATTTTTACCGGCAGAAAGATATTCGTTTAAAAACGTTCTCTCGCCTGCAACGGGTTTTTTGTTAAAGCCGAGCGCGTAAATATCTTCGATTAAAAAGTAGTCCACGTTGCACTTCAAAAACCGGAGTATGCGTTTCAGCGCTGCGATAATTTCCTCGTCGCCGTCAACCGAAAAGGTTATTCCAAGCTTGTTTTCGATGGCTGCTTTCCTGTCGCCGTCAAGAAAAACCACTTTGCCCGACTCATATGCCGCAACGAACGTTTCAATATTTTTCAAAAACAGCTCTACGCGGCTGCGCGTTTCGGTCAGAAGTCCGCGCGAAAAAGTTGTATAAAGCACTTTGCCCCGATAATTTCTGCAAGCACAGTGAACTATCTTTTCAACACAGACGTTGGTTTTGCCGCTGCCGGCTACGCCCTGAACAAGCATATTGGCGTCCTCTGTTTCGACTATCGAACGCTGGGTTTCGTTGAGATACGGGAAGTTGACTATGCCGTCGCCGCTTGAAACAAGGTACAGCCTTGTCAAGTCCTCCTCGCCCGCACCGCCGCAGGGCTCTTTTAAAGTCAACTGTATTTGGGGTTTGGCAAGATATTCCAGAAGTCGCCTGTCAAATCCGCCCTCGTATACGTTCGCGCTTTCAAAGCCGTAAAAAATCAAATCGCCGCGTTTTCCTCCGCATATATGCATTGTGTAACGCCCGTCGGCCGTTTCAACCGAACAGCAGTTCAAAGAAATATTTTGGCTGAAAACGCTTTCCGCAACACGGGAAATAAACGCGTCTACCGACGCTATTTTACGCGTTGCCGATATAAAGTTTTCCGTCTTATAGACTGCGCGTTTCGACGACAAAATTATTCTGTCCGTATCCGCCGTAAATGTTTTTATCATAGTGCAATAAGTCCGTTAACGTATGAAGTAAACTCCGCCTCGCTTAGCGGAAAAGGAATTTTAGTAAAGCCTTTAAGTCGCGTATCGGTCATTGTAAAGCCGACCGTATCAAAAGAAACGGGCGTATTTTTTTTGCAATACTGCGCGTATATGTCCGCCTCGATACGCTTTTTCTCGGTTGATGAATTCAATTCGGAAAGTTTCTTTTCTATGTTTTCCAAAGCCCTGCGTTTATTTTTAAGCTGACTGCGCTCGTCCTGACATACTACGGTAATGCCCGTCGGCAAGTGAGTTACGCGCACCGCCGTTTCAACTTTGTTGACGTTCTGTCCGCCTGCCCCCCGAGAGTGAAAGACGTCTATTTTAAGCTGCCCCCCGTCTATGCTTCGGGGCGTTGCCGACGGAGTGACGGCAATATACAAAAATTCGCTTTTCGCCTGAGAGATAAACACTCTGTGCGCACCCGTCAGCGGAGAAAGACGGGTCAGTACGTCCGCCCCCTCTGCCGTGAACGAAATTTCTTCAACAAATCCCGTCTTTGAATACGCGGTATTTTCACCGCTTATTGCGGCATTCAAAGAAAGCAGATGCGCCTTGATAAGCGCAAACAAATCAACCCCGAATTTGGACGAAGCTTTTGTCATTTTCATTCTGCAATAGACGCTTTCCGAAACGTGCGAACAGCCGAGCGTATCGGCAAGACAGCAGGAAAGTTTTGCAATCTTTCGCTTTATTGCCGAAATTTCTTCCAAAATCGCACTGCGTTCTTCGCCGTCTGCAGACGAAAGCAGGGAGGTAACTTCAACCTCTTCTACGAACGCGCTCTTTATTCCGTCAAGCTTATCCTTTAAAAATTTAAGGCGGTTATAGTCTGACAGTACGGACAAATAATAAGCTTTATCCGCCTGAACTTCGGGGTATTCCAAAAGGGATGAAACCTCTTCGTAATTTTCAAGCGCGCTTTCCGCCGCGCTTATTATATCGCCGTAAATTCCGTACATAATAAGATTATAACACGCTTTTTCAAAAAAGTAAAACCGACGGTTGATACCGTCAGTTAAAAATATATTTTGTTTAATTGCTCTGTAAAATAGCCGCTATCTTTATTTTTTAGCTTTCTTTTTGGGTTCGGGAAGACAAGCGTACAAATCTTCGAAAAGACGTTTGACAAATCCGGCATTCTCAAAATCTTCGAGATATAACATAAGCTTAGCCCCGTCATACGGCAGTTCCAATCGGGCGTCGGGCATAAGCGCCCTCGCCGCAGGAACGTCTTTGACAAGTACTCTGTTATTGCAAATTACGCCGACCACTTTGCTGTTGTAATAGAGGACGTATTCCCCCATCATTGCACGGACGGACACTCCGCCGACCACGTCGGTACATTTTAAAAAATGATTTAAAAAATCCTTTGTCGTAGCCATATTCAGACCTTTTTTGACGCTGTTTTGTTAAGCGTTTCCGAAACCGCTTGAAGCACGGTTTTGACTAATCGATTTATAATATTACACCTGTTTTGAATATCGCAATCTCCCGTGAATCGTTAATTTCGTTGCGCGTCTTTTTGCCGTTTGCAATGTCCGTTATCAAGCTCAGCAGTTTTTCGGTCTGCGTATCGAAATCGCTGTCCGAAACCGCGCCCGCATTGAAGTCTATCCAGTTTGATTTTTTGTTGGCAAGGTCGGTATTCGCGGCAATCTTTACAGTGGGTATAAATCCGCCGAACGGCGTTCCTCTTTCCGTCGTAAACAGCACCAAATGACAGCCTGCCGCACCGAGATTGGTTACTGCGCACATATCGTTGCCCGGGCCGTTTAAAAGATTTAAGCCCCTGACCGTAACGAACCCGTCGTCAAACACGACGTCCTCCACGGAACCGGAACCGGATGCTTGTGTACAGCCCAATGATTTTTCCTCCAAAGTAGTTATTCCTCCGGCCTTGTTGTCGGGTGAAGGATTTTCATATACCGTCAGGCCGTTGCGGCGGAAGTAGTCCTTAAAGCCGTTGATAAGCTTTACGATTTTCAAATACACTTCTTCGTCGCGCGCGCGGTTCATCAGAAGCTGTTCCGTGCCGAACATTTTAGGCACTTCCGAAAGCACCGAAGTGCCGCCCGTCGCTATTATATAGTCGCTTACTCTGCCGACGAGGGGGTTTGCGGTTATGAACGAAAGTCCGTCCGAATCGCCGCATTTAAAGCCTATTTTGAGGCAGGAAATATCGTCCTCCTCGCGTTGGTCGTGGCATATTATCTCGGAAATTTGGTTTAAAAGCTGAACGCCCGTTTCTATTTCGTCCTCAGCTTCCTGACAGGCGAGGAATTTAATCCTGCTATCGTCAACCCAGCCGAGCGATTTTTTGAACTCGTCCATTTGATTGTTTTCGCACCCCAACCCTAAAACGAGCACTCCTCCGGCATTAGGATGACGGACCATTTTCTGTAAGATAAGTTTGGTACGTTCACGGTCGTCGCCGAGCTGAGAACAGCCGTACGGGTGAGTGTATGCAAACACGCCGTCAAACCCTTCCGTACCGTATCTTCTTTTAAAAGTTTCGACGATCAGCTTTGCCTGACCGTTGACACAGCCGACGGTAGGTATAACCCAAAGTTCGTTTCTTATGCCGATTTCGCCGCCGGCGCGGTGATAGACGTTGACCTTGCGCGATTTGACTTGTTTTAATTCGGTTTCAACTTTTTCGTAAGTGTATTCGAGATTTTCAGAAAGGTTGGTTCTCACGTTGTGGATATGAACGTGACTGCCGGCAGATATCTGCTGACTTGCACGCGCGATGGGGTTGCCGCACTTTACTACCTGCTCGCCCTCTTCAATGTCTTTGAGTGCGAACTTATGACCCTTTGAAATATCTTCCCGTAAAACTACTCCCTCGCACTCCTCGCCGGTCTTTAAATCGCTGAGCGCGACGGCTACGTTGTCAAGTTCGTTTATTATTATCGTCTGTTTAGGCATTTGCAAAATCCTCTGTTATGGTTTCCATATTTGATATTCCTTATCATTCTAAGCTCAGACAAGCGTAAATACCCGTATAAATTTTGTCTGCTTAGGTATTATAACACAAAAAGCGAAATTTTACAACCAAAAAAGCGCAGGCACGCCTGCGCTTTTAATTATTGAGCTCTTTTAAAAGTTCGATATGGCGAATTAAATCGTCAAGAGTGCGTTCGGGGGTTTTCAGTTTAGCCTCTAATTCTTCAAGCTCGCGTACAAGCTCGTCTATGTTCGGAGTTGTATTATTGTCAATCATTTTTTCACCTGCCATTATTGTATATATTTTATCATTTAAGGTGAAAAATTGCAAGGTTTTTGTCGAAAAATTTACGCGTTCGACAATCAAAGCGTTTCTTCGACATTTTTCGACACAACCTTACGTTGACGGCGTATCTTTATTGCCTTATCCTTACACCTGCCTCTCGCACGTCAAACGGCAACCTTACGTTGACGGCGTATTAAACCTTACGTTTAATCGATGTATCTTTATTGCACCGGCGTATCACCGACCGATAGCAAATCAAGTTTAAACCTTACGTTTAATCGATGTATCTTTATTGCATCGGCGTATCACCGACCGATAGCAAATCAAGCTTAAACCTTACGTTTGCGACGTATTAAACCTTACGTTTAATCGATGTATCTTAAAACCTTACGTTTACGGCGTATCTTTATTGCATAATCAAAAGACAGACCAAACACAAATCAAGCGAAAACCTTACGTTTGCGACGTATTAAACCTTACGTTTGCGGCGTATCTTTATTGCCTTATCCTTACACCTGCCTCTCTATAATTATTAATAATATGTTGCGATTATATCTTCGGGAGGGTCGGAGCGTGTTAACTCTATTGCAGAAAGAACGGGGCCATCCGCACGGTAAACCGAGTTGTACTCAAAATTTATTTTTGCCGTCACTGTCAGCCAATCGCGCGTGGCAATGCCGTCAAGCAGACCGTTACAGTTTACCGCAAAACCGTCGTAAGCGATGTCCGCTTCGCAACAGGTCATAATATGCCTGCCGAGCACTATAAAGCCTTTGGGTACTTTTTTTGATACCGCAGCCATACCCTTAAACCTGACCGTCTTGCCGACGTAGTTTTGCACGTTTTCGGCCATATCTCTGTAGAACCAGGCAAAATCCCTGTCCCCTATCTCGATAACAGGGGCTTCCGTATCGTAAGGCAACGGGTCCGCTATGTCGTCAAATTCGGCTTTACCGCCGATATACTCGTACACTATGTCGGGGCGACGGGAAATTCCGCGCACTATCTTGTGAAAGTCCTCTTTTGCAAACTCGCCTTTAAAGCGGTTGAATACAACCATTTGCGTCATTTGAATTTTATCAAAGACAAGCTGACGCATATTCGCGTTATAGTTTAAAAAAGTGCCGGTGTCAAAGAAAGTCATCATCTGGTTTATTACCCAGCTTTCCGGCATAGCGTCGAAAAACTGCTGCAAAAGCCATGTTCCGTTATACTCTACGATAACTCTCTGGGCAGAATACTTTCGGGTAATTTTATCAAGGTTTTCTTCTGTCAGTTCGTCTGCGCTTTCAAGCGTTACTACGGCAACGTTTCTTACGCTGAACTTTTCGGGCAGGAACTCTTCAACGCCCTCTTCGCATATAAGCAAGACAGTGTTTTCACCGCTGTCCATTCGCTCATCTTCCAAAGTTTCCTGTATAAATTTTGTCTTACCCGATTCTAAAAAACCTAAAAACAGATAAACGGATACGTCTTCCATTTTATACTCCGAACAGTTTTTTAAGTTCTTCTTCTTTTATGTGCGCACCTATCACGCACAGCCTGCCCGTGTACGATGCCGAACCTTTTCGCACGTCAATTCCTTCGGGGATATAATCGAAGTAAAGCCAACCGCCCTCGCCTGCGACGATACCTTTTGCGCGAAGTATATTGCCGTATTTATCCGCGTCCGCAAGCGCGGAAAGCATAGTTTTGAGTTCGGTTTCCGTAAATTTTTTGCTTGTTTCAACGCCCCAACTCGTAAACACTTCGTCGGCGTGGTGGTGATGACGGTGTTCGTGTTCTTCGTGGTGATGTCCGTGACAGCACTCGTGTTCCTCTTCGTGGTGA
>CAJTQE010000010.1:29638-33171 GCA_910578655.1 uncultured Christensenella sp. | reverse complement strand
GTTTTCACCGTTTTCGTCGATAAACTCTTTTGTAAATCCACAATCCTGCTGAACATGTTCAATCAGTTCTTGGTCATAACAAGGTATATTTAAACGCTTTGCAACTTCCTTTGCAATTGTCCGTCCGCCACTGCCGAATTGCCTGCTTACCGTAATAATTTTATTCATAAGGACACCTCATTTAAATTATAACACTGATTTTAAAAAAATCAAGAGTTTTTATTAACAGCTATCATTTATTATGTTGATTTTTACGCACAGATATTGTATAATCGCGTTAATGAAAATTTTTAAATACAAATTTACAAAACCCATTCTTTTACTTATTTACGCAGGTATTGCACTTTGTTTTATAGGACTTGGACTGAATACTTATTTTATTGCCACAAGTAATATAAATGAAGCGGCAAATATAGTTTACCCCATTATTCAATATACGCTGTTATTTTTAATACCGATAATATTACTGATAATTCTTATTAGCTTAGTCGTTTCTTCTTATTATTCCATTGACGATAAAATTTTTAAAACGAGTTTCGGTATTATAAAAAGCAAATACGACGTAAAAGAAATTCAGTCAATAGTGCTTGACCGTTCAACAAATAAACTTGCGGTTTCAACGATTAACGGAAATTGTTTTATGATAGTCGTCAAGGAAGAATGGTATCAGGAGTTTATTGACGCTCTTTGTAAAGCCAACCCGTTAATCGAATATTCTATAAATTCAAAGAATAACGATGACGAAGATCAAGGTAAAAAACTTAAATAAAACCAAAACGCCTGCACTTATAAATGCAGACGTTTTTTTTACTTATGCTTTCTTACCACAGTGCGGTGTTCTTCGCCGGCAAGCAATCTGAAAATATTTTTCCCGTGCGCGCCCCAAGTCAAAACGTTAACTACAAAAAGTATTACAAAAATAGAAATGCTCCAACCGTTTAATAAACTATCCGCATACCTTTCGGCAAATATTGCGGCTTGAAAAACAGTTAAAACCGTAACGCCTAAAAGTGAGCCCATCGACCCCCATTCGGTAAAGTAGATATATAAAAAGATACAAACGAAAAAAGCAACGACAATAAAAAAATACCACCAACGCTCGCAAGCCAACGCAAAAGCAAAAATGCCCATTGTTGAAGCAATGCCTTTGCCGCCTTTAAACCTCATTGTAACCGGAAAAATATGCCCGATTATCACGAACAATCCGAAAAAGTAACGCGCAAAATCTGAAACCGAAATAGACGTTCCGGCAAAAACATAATTTTGAAAAATAAAATAACCTGCAAGTACGGGTATTCCGCCTTTGATGCCGTCGCAAAAAAAGTTCAAAACGCCGAATTTTAAACCAAGCGAACGCGTAATATTCATCGTTCCGGGATTTCCGCTGCCCATCTCCCTTATATTCTTTTTTTTGAAACGAGCAATCAAAACGGCAAAATTGAAACAGCCCATTAAATAACACAACACTGCAGCTATCGCAAAATACCAGATATCTTTTAATTCAAAGATTTTCATCAGTCCTTTTTCTCTCTCGTCAATATTTTAATGGGCGTTCCTACAAAATTGAACGATTTTCTTAACGTGTTTTCAAGAAATCTTTCGTAAGAAAAATGTAACAAGTCACTGCTATTTACAAATAAGACAAATGTCGGGGGCGCAACGGCGACTTGCGAAGCGTAATAAACTTTTAAACGCCTGCCGTTAAATGAGGGCGGTTCGTTTGACCTTACGGCATCTGCAATTACGTCGTTCAGCATTCCCGTCGTAATTCTTAAATGCGAATGTTCGTACACTTCGTCTATTAACGACAATATTTTATCAGTACGCTGCCCCGTTTTTGCAGAAATATATATTGATTTAAAGTAATCCATAAACTTTAAATCTTCTTTCAGCTTATTCTCGAACTTATTTATAGTACCAGTGTCTTTTTCGATTAAGTCCCATTTATTCATTACTATTACGGAAGGTTTTCCCTGCTCGTGAACGTATCCGATAATTTTTGTATCTTGTTCTGTTAAGTTTGTAGTACTGTCCACCACAAGCAAACAAACGTCGGCACGGCGCACCGCATCGAACGCACGCATTACCGAATAATATTCTATATCATCTTCAACTTTGCTTTTTTTTCGTATTCCGGCGGTATCTATTATTGTATAATTTTTGCCGTTGACACTGAATTTTGTATCAAGCGCATCACGCGTAGTCCCAGCAATATCTGTAACAATTGAACGCTCGAAACCCAATAACTTATTTACAAGACTGCTTTTGCCTGCGTTGGGTCTGCCGACTACGGCAATTTTAATGCTGTCATCCTCTTCAATTGTATTCTTTTCAAACCAACTTACAGCTTCATCCAAGACGTCGCCTATCCCCGTTCCGTGCTCCGCGGAAACAGGGTAAGGCTCTCCAAGCCCCAAAGAATAAAATTCAAAAACCTTTTCTTCGGAATACTCGTCAATTTTATTTACGATTAAAATTACAGGCTTTTTTGAACGGCGCAACATATCCGCCACGTCATAATCGGAGGTGGTAAGCCCCTCTCTGCCGTCGACGAAAAACATAATTACCTGCGCGGTGTCAATAGCAACCTCCGCCTGCTTTTTTATCTCCGTCCACATAGTATCTTGCGAGCGCAATTCTATTCCACCCGTATCAACCATTGTAAACGGTTTGCCGCGCCATTCACTGTCGGCATAAAGCCTATCGCGCGTTACGCCGGGTTTGTCCTCTGTTATTGATATTTTTCTGCCGGCCACTTTGTTGAAAAAAGTGCTTTTGCCCACGTTGGGTCTGCCGACGATTGCAATTAAGGGATTTGCCATATTATAATTCCGTTATTTTTTTGGTTTATTTAAATTATAAGATAATTAATTTAATTTGTAAAGAAAAACCCCGAACAAGTCGGGGAAGTTTTCCAATTAAAATGATATTGCAACGCCAAATACAACGCCAACAAGGAACAAAGCAAAAGCTATCCAATAAAAAACACGCCAACCCTTTGTTTTGTATTTAACGAACTGATAAGCAGGCAATGCAATAGCAACCAATAAAGCTATGTTCCCGACAAGCGTTAAAATGTTAACTATATTGTTTAAAATTCTTGCAGCGTTACCGTCGGAAAAAGCCCATTTGACCAAACCTCTGAAAAGTCCGCCGAAAAAGTGCGAAAAACCGGCAATTACCATACCCCAAAAAGCGCATACTTCGGTCCAGGTAATCGTAGAATAATTTCTTGACATTTTTATCTCCTTAAAATTTAAAAATTCTTTACAATTATATCAACAGAATCTGTTTTTTGCAACTTAATTTAAAAGGTTGAATTAAGTTTATCCAAAATTTCTTGAAAATAAACGGGCAACGGCGCTTCAAACGACATTGTTTTTTGCGTAGTCGGATGTAAGAATGTTAGCCTGAACGCGTGGAGTAATTGACCGTTCAATTTAAATTTCTGTTTTTTAATTCCGTAAACTTTATCCCCGACGACAGGATGTCCGAGATACTTTGCGTGTACGCGTATCTGATGAGTTCTGCCG
>CAJTQE010000010.1:10832-29620 GCA_910578655.1 uncultured Christensenella sp. | reverse complement strand
AAAACGGCACAGCGTATAACCGTCAAATCTTTTTTCCACACGGTAATCTGTTATTGCTATTTTTCCTTTATCAGCCGAAACAACCGCCATTTTAACCCTATCCTGCGGATTTCTGCCGATATAGGTTGTAATATTTCCGCTATCGGTTTTTAAATTGCCCTCCAAAAGTGCTAGATAAGTTCTTTTACAACTTTTTTCTGCTATCTGCTTGGAAAGACTTAAATGCGTTTTATCATTCTTTGCAACGACAAGCAGCCCCGATGTATCCTTATCTATTCTATGCACTATACCAGGGCGAATAACCCCGTTTATTCCGCTTAATTTATCAAGTCTGTATAAAAGCGCATTTACCAAAGTACCTTCAGTATTTCCGTTCCCCATATGCACGGTCATTCCCTGCGGTTTGTTTACAACAGCCAAGTCATCGTCTTCGTAAATAATTTCAATAGCTATATCTTCGGGTTTTACCGAATATTCAACGGCTTCGGGAAAATCTATTTCAATCGTTTCATTTTTCTTTATCGCTTGTGACGCTTTGGCTTTTGTGCCTTTTACCGATACCAATCCGCTTTCAAACAACTTTTTTATGAAAGAACGGGTTTTGCCCTCAGATACTTCACAAGCAAAAACGTCGGCACGCTTGTAATCTTTTTCGGCAACAAACTTTTTAGTCATTACCGTCCACGTCCGTATCATCGGACTTTACCTGCTCTTCTTCGTCTTTATGCTTTGCCTGAGCCTCTTTCGCTTTTTTTGTAAGAGGAATCAGCGCCCATTCATTGAAAAATAAAATGTCTATAATCGCAAATACTGTACCGAAAGTTATCCAAAAATCGGCAAAATTGCAATAAACCATATTTCCGAACATATTCACGCCTACAAAGTCCCGAACCTGCGAATATGCTATTCTGTCAATAAGGTTGCCTATCGCCCCCGCCACAATAAAAGATAAAGCAACTTTTAAAATTATAAAACGTTCGGGCAAAACAATATATATTGCGATAAGCGGAACTAAAAGTAAAAAGGTCATTCCTATCAAAAAGCCTTGTCCCCACGAGGCGTTGGCCAGGAAACTGAACGCGCAGCCGGGATTCCTATGTCCGCTTTCCACCTCTATAAAATTCGGAATCACTTTAAAATTCCACCCGTAGCGCTCTTCAAAGATTTTAGCAAGTAAATCCACAAGAATCAATACGACGCACACGCCTATCAGAATTATGCTTTTCCAACCGATATTAACTTTTAGTTTTTTCAATTTTTCTAACATATTTATATGATATAACAACGGATAAAAATTGTCAAATAAAATTTGTGCGGCGCACGAATACCCGTGTGCCGCTAAATTATTTAACGAAACCCAAACTGATCAAAATCGCGTTATCAACGCGGGTCATCGTAGTTTCGCTGAGTTCGCCTATCCTTTCTTTTAATCTCCGCTTATCGAGCGTGCGAATTTGCTCTAACAAAATAACGGAATCTTTTTGCAATCCGTATGTATTTGACGGCAATTCAATATGGGTAGGTAATTTGGCTTTATTAATCTTGCTTGTCACTGCCGCCGCTATCACTGTCGGCGAATATTTATTCCCGACGTCGTTTTGAACGACGAGTACGGGGCGTACGCCCCCTTGTTCACTGCCAACAACGGGCGACAGATCGGCATAATATAATTCTCCGCGCTTAATTGTCATATCAACCTCTTTTTTTCGGCAGTATATAATTCATTATATGTATTGCCTTACAATTATTGTTGACTTTATGCGGATTTTTTAAACAATTAATAGATATTAAATACGTAAAAATTCAAGAAAATGAAAATGTAATACAGGATAAGGCAAGACAGCATAATAATTCCCGCCGCTCTGCCGATACTTTTCTTTTTGCCGAACGAACTTACAAAAATAATTATTGTCGCAACAAGCGCTACTAAACCGCTGACAAGTCCTTCAGTTGAAAACACAAGGCCTAACGACCCTTTGCAGACAGCACCAAGACCGCCTATCAAAAGCAAATTCGCAATATTACTGCCTATTATGTTACCGGTTGCAATACCAACGTCACCTTTTCTTGCAGCCGAAACAGATGTTACTAATTCGGGCAAAGAAGTACCGAACGCCACGACGGTAAGCGCAACCAATTCAGGCGAAATTCCTATCAAGTCTTCCGCGATATACTGCGCCGAGCTTACTACGAGCTGAGCACCGCCGATAACCATTGCAAGTCCAAAAACCGTAATAATAATCAGGAACCAAACTTTTTCTTTCAACTGTTCATATTTGAATTTAAGTTTGGAATACCAACCCGTAACTTCTACGGACTGAGACGCCTCTGCTTCTATCGCGCAAACTGTATGAGCCTCTTCAAGTTGAAGTTTTGACTGCTTTACGGCAAACACGACATTATAAGCCATATATGCGAAATACAGAACGATAAAAATAAGCCCCTCCCACCAAGTGAAAGAATTGCCTAAAAATCCCAAAACTACAAACAGCACACTTGAAAGCAGTAAAAACGGTAAGTCAATCATTCGAGTAGTTTTTTCAACAGGAAGATTGCAGATAACCGCCGAAACGCCGAGAATAAGAAAAATATTTATAATATTACTGCCTAAAATATTTCCGACAATCAAGTCACCCGAACCAGTCACAGCGTCCATAATAGTGACAGCGGCTTCGGGCGCACTTGTACCAAGCGCAACTACCGTAACACCGATTATGAATGTGGAAACTTTAAGCTTTTTTGCTATGCCCGACGCGCCGTCGACAAAGAAATCAGCACCCTTTACAAGCAGAACAAAACCTAAAAGCAGTAAAAACACCTTTAAAATCGCCATACCAACCATAAATTTAACCTCTCTATTATATTTGCCGAAAGTCAAAAAAATAAGACTTCCGACTTAAATTTCTTTAAGTCAAAAGTCTTGTTACCTTAATAGAGGTGTCAAACTCCGAGCCATTACGCTGTGATGACGAAGTTTGCCTTAAACTACTCCCTTTCAACACGGGTATTATATCAATTCAATTCTGGCCTGTCAAGCATTTGACGGCTAAATGTAAATTGTCAATAACGTCGCGCGCCGTTACACAATAGTCTGTTTTTTGTCGAGAGCTTATCTCCGCTGCAACGCCCATAGTATACGCAGAGCAAACTGCAGCATTAAACGGTGAAAGTCCGCGCGCCGCACTGCCTGCCATATATCCGGCAAGCATATCTCCGCTACCTCCCTTTGCAAGCGCGGTGGTTCCGCTGATGTTCACGCACGTTTCCATGCCATCGGTAATTACGCTTGCCGCGCCCTTTAAAAGTAAAGTAACGCCGTAACGGGTTGCAAATTCTTGCGCCGCCTCAATAGGCTGTTTTGCAATTGTTTCAACGGACTTCCCCGTCAAACGCGAAAATTCTTTTAAATGCGGTGTCAATATTATTTTAGGACGACTGCTTTTAATAACAGCAAGTCCGTACTTAGAAATACAGTTAAGTCCGTCCGCATCGATAATCAAAGTTCCGCAATAATTTTCAGCAAGAAAACTAATTTGCTCATATAAATTCCTACTTACTCCGCACCCCATTCCTATCGCTATCGATTGACTGTTCAAATCGTAAACGTCAAGAAAAATAGTTTGCGGATATTTGGTTGCAAGCGCAAGCTTTACTTTTTCCGAACTCGTAAGTTTAACGTACCCGCACCCCGACTTTAAAGCAGCTTCAACGGCAAGCACCGCCGCGCCGATATATTTATCGCTTCCTGCAATAATATTCGTACTACCGTAATCGCCCTTATTTGTATTACGCTTTCTCGGCGGATAAAACGCACAAACTTGTGTGCCGTCGACTATGCGAATATTTTCCGGTATCTTAAACCCGAATAGTTCGGCATTAGTATTATATTCATTTTCCGTTTTTTGTGTCATAATTCGAGAGTAACCTCTACGGAATTTACCTTCTTTAAACTGCCTGCAAATACACAGATAAGCCGTCCGTCAGCATCAACATCGACGGCGGTTGCCGGCTGTTCACCGTTTGCCGTTTTAATTTTAACCTGCTTTCCGAACCAATCGATATAACTTTTATAATCGGACAAAGAGAATGATTTATGCATATTTGCAAGCAGCATATTTCTGACTTCCGAAACCGAAACATAGCCGCCTGTTTCTTTTTTTAGTGTGGTTACGCTTTTAAAGAGTTCTGCATTTAAAATGTTATTGACGTTCAGACTTATTCCAACGATTGCACGACTTATGAAACTGCCCGAAAAAGCGTTTTCAACTTTCACCGCACAAATTCTTTTACCGTTCACCAAAATGTTGTTTGGCCACTGTATAATGGGTTTGAGTCCGTAACCTTCTAACGTCTGGCAAACTGCCGTGCAGGCATTGACAGTAATCAAAAAAGCCTCGGTTAAATCCATTTTATACGGCCTGCGTACAACCGATAAATTGAGTGCGCCGTCAATACTTATTCCGTTTTGAGTGGCAATTCTTTTTGCTGTTACCGCAAACGAATAACCTGTAAAATTTCGTTTACAGTATTCGTTTGTCGAGTCTGTTTCATCAAGCTCAAAAATCTTCAACTTCCATCTTCCCTGTTGCCGATTTGGCTATATCGTAACCATACCCCTTAGAAAGCAAATATTTATATCCCTTTAACAAATTGATTTTGTTAATCTCCTTGCCTCGCATATACTTTTGAAGAAGTTCAAAAGCCTCGTCCTCATTCTCATCAAATTCTTCAAGGGCTTCCTCAATAGCCTCCCTGCGCGCTTTGCGTTTAAATAGGTCTGCCTCTATTGCACGTTTGCCCTTTCCGCTTACGCTATTTACATATGCTTTACAATAGGCAAAATCATCCACAAATTTATAGTATTGCAGTTTTTCCAAAACGTAATCGCAAACCGCCTGAGTATATCCTTTTTTTGTAAGGAAATCGCGCATTTGCTGCTCAGTTTTCATTGTCGCCGAAAGGTGTGTCATAGCCTTATCAACAGCTTGACTTTTTTCGGTTTCAAGCTGAATTTCATCAAGCTGACTTTCTTCTACCTGCATACCTGCTTTTAAATGATATTTAATTGCCACTTCAAGCTTTATGCCGCAATAAAATCTTCCGTCGACATATACGTTGCAACGGTTCTTATCCTTAAGCTGCGGTTCTATAGAGGTTATTTCCGACATATCATTCAACCATTATTCATATTTTAAACGGAAAAAAGTATTCACTGCACTTCTTAATTGCAATCTTTCCGTTGAGTTTGTTTGTAAGCCCGTTATTAAAATTTTCTTCCTCTGTCTTTTTTATTGCGATTATAAAATCAACTCCGTCACCATACTTCGTATCAATTACGGAAGCGCGATTCTCCGCACAGTAACGAATAACCGCATCAACTGCAGAATAATCAACCGAATATTCAGACTGACTGCAAATCTCGTAAATAACTTTTTCTGCCGTTTCAAGATTTTCGCTTGCCGCGCCGGAATATGCACGAACCAATCCGCCTGCACCAAGTTTTATTCCGCCAAAATAGCGCGTGACAACTACCGCAGTTTCAAAAAGTTTTTTGTTTTTTATAACATCTAAAATGGGCATCCCCGCCGTACCTGACGGCTCGCCATCGTCGGAAAAGCGCGGAAAATTACCAAGATTGTCTGCTAAATACGCATAACAATTATGCGTTGCATCAGGAAACCTGCGCTTTATATCGGCAATAAAATCTTTAGCCTCTTTTTCACCGCAAATATGTTTTGAAGTAGTTATAAAACGCGATTTCTCTATAATTTTCTGAGTTTCGTACTCTCCGTTTATTGATAAATACATAATTAAAGTGTTTTTAAATGTTCTTGAAGTTGTTTGCGGTTTTTAAAAACATATTTGGTTCCCGAAGAAAGAGACAATAGCCGTTTAATAATATTTCGCCTTTTATGCGTTCTGCCTATAAACAGCAACCAACTAACAAACTCAGCATCAAGTTTCTCTAAACACGGGCAATCGGGGCGCACCGTTCCCTTATTTTGTTTATATCTCTTTACCGCCTGCTTAAAACACACGAATCGGTTGTAATTCAAAAAATAAACTGCGTCGCATTGAGAAAATCTTTCAAGGCATATTTGGGCGTAATTTCCGTCGATTACCCAACCGTCGCAATTATCGTTTATAAATTTTTTTACTATGGCGTTCTGCTCCTCTCGCGTACGATTTTGCCAATTGCCATACCAAAACGTTGCATCGAGATGCAATACGGGAAGCGAATACTTTTCACCGAGCAACTTCGCAAGCGTAGATTTACCGGAACCGCTAAATCCGATAATACAAATTTTCATAAATCAAAAATAATTTTAACGTGTACTTTTTTACCCTTGTGTATTACGTCGCCGTTGTTTACGGGTGCGTTTATGTCAACGACTTTTTGTTCATTAATAGAGATGCCGCCCTGCTGAATTAATCTGCGAGCCTCGCCGTTTGAAACGCAAATCCCTGCTGAAACAAGCACCGGAATTATAGAATTATTTTCGGGTTTAATATGCTTTTCAGGCATATCTCCACCACCTCCGAAAGCCGCACGCGCTTGCGACTGCGCTTCATCCGCCTTTTGCTTGCCGTGAACGAGTTTAGTCAACTCGTAAGCAAGCACTTCTTTTGCCGTGTTCATTCTCTCGTCCTTAAATTTGACAAGCTGAGCTATTTCGTCAAGAGGCAGGAACGTTAAAAGCTTTAAACATTTTTCAGTATCTTCATCGGCAGTGTTACGCCAGAACTGGTAAAACTCGTAAGGGCTTGTTTTATTTTCATCAAGCCATACTGCGCCCTTTTCCGTCTTACCCATTTTCTTTCCTTCACTCGTCGTCAAAAGAGTGAAAGTCATCGCATAAGCAGGTTGCTTTTCTTTTACTCTTATAAGATTTGCGCCAGCAAGTATATTCGACCACTGGTCATCGCCGCCTAGTTGAAGTTTACAACCGTAATCATTGAAAAGCCTTAAAAAGTCGTACCCCTGCATCAGCATATAATTGAATTCAAGGAAAGAAAGTCCACGTTCAAGCCGCGTTTCAAAACATTTAGCCCTAAGCATTTCGTTTACCGAAAAATGCACGCCAATATCGCGCAAAAAATCAACGTAATTAAGCTTAGTCAACCAATCCGCATTATTTGCTATTATCGCGCCGTTCTTCCCTTCAAAACTTATAAACTTAGACATTTGTTTCTTAAAACAGCTTATATGATAATCTATCGTTTCTCGTGTCATCATTTTGCGCATATCTGTTTTACCCGTCGGGTCACCGATAAGCCCAGTACCGCCGCCCATTAAAATAATGGGACGGTGTCCCGCGTCCTGCATATGTTTCATCGCAATAAGCTGCAAAAAGTGCCCTATATGCAAACTGTCAGCCGTAGGGTCGAAACCGATATAAAAAGTTACGCTCTCCTCGCCCAAAAGCCTGTACAAATCTTCTTCAAAAACAGTCTGTTTTACAAACCCTCTTGCCCTGAGGATATCCATAACGTTAGTCATATCAAATCTCCGTAATATTAATAAATAGATTTTAGCATTTAAAAGATAATTTTGCAAGTAAAAAACGGTTTATACAAAGATAAACCGTTTCAAAATTCAATCGTTAAAAAAATCTTCTTTATTCAGATATTCACGAGCCTTTTCAATTGCGCGTTTTTCAATACGCGATATGTACGAACGTGAAATTCCAAGTTTTTTTGCAACCTCCCTTTGCGGCATTGCCACACCGTCTTCCAAACCGTATCTAAGCGAAAGAATAACAAACTCTCTTTCAGTTAAAAACTTTTTAAGACAGGCGACAAACTTTTCACGCTGCATACTTTTTTCAACCAGCGCAAATACGTTCTCCTCTTTTTCGCAAAGCAAATCTATTAAAGTAAGTTCGTTCCCATCCTTATCAATGCCAACAGGGTCGGAAAGTGAAACACTGTTTTTATGTTTCTTACCGGCACGCAAAAGCATAAGAATTTCGTTTTCGATACAACGCGCGGTATAAGTGGCAAGCTGAGTTCCCTTGCCATACTGAAAGGTGTTTATTGCCTTAATCAAACCGATAGAACCGACTGAGAGCAAATCGTCCGTTTCAGCCGAACCGGTATATTTTTTTACTATATGCGCTACAAGACGCATATTGTGCTTTATCAGCATATTTCTTGCTTCCATATCACCCTCACGCGCAAGGGCGAGATATTTTTTTTCTTCTTCGGGCGATAAAGGTTTAGGGAAATTGCCTTCATCTTTTACAGCGCCCGTAAAAAAGAAAATTTTGCCGAATAATAAACTCAAAAAATCAAAAAACATACAAAACCCCTAAAAGTAATGTATGTTTTCGACAGTTTGTACTATGATAATAAAATCATAAATTAATTATTTTGGTTGCAATTTTTTGTTGAAACGCCACATCATGTTCTACAAAAATCATTGTCGGCTGAAATTCTTCAAGCAAGTTCTCTATTTGAATGCGAGAAAAAATATCAATAAAATTGAGCGGTTCGTCCCAAACGTATAAGTGTGCTTTTTGACAAAGACTTTTTGCAATTAAAACCTTTTTCTTTTGACCTTCGGAAAACGCAGACAGGTCTTTATTGAACTGATCCTTATCTACGCCCATTTTGTGCAAAACAGCCATAAAAAGGCTTTCGTCAATATTATTCTCCGTCGCAAAATTCCTCATACTGCCGCGTAAAAAAGAAACGTCTTGCGGAACATAAGAAATAATTAAATTCGAATTTCTTTGAATTTCCCCCGAATAATTAATCTTTTGACCGAGTAACAACTTCAATATACTGCTTTTACCGCAACCGTTTTTACCGACAAGAGCAATTCTGTCACCGCGCAAAATTTCAAAACTTACAGGTTGACAAATTCGGACGCCGTTATATTCCGGAGCGACCGAAATAAACTTAACAAGCTTTTCCGCACGAAATTCAAGCGGCGAAAGTTTAAGACTTGAGGTAACCTCAACGTTTTTAAGTAACTCCGCTTTCTTATTGATTTCTTTCTGCCGTCTGTCCTCTACTGCTTTTGCCCTGCTCATCATTTTGGCAGACTTATGGCCTATAAAGCCCCTATCGGGCCGTAAACCCGAATTGCGAGTCCCGTTTTTGGTTGCTTCAATGCTTGCGGCCCAGCCGGCAGTTTGACGCGCAGTTTCCTGCAAACGTGCAATATCAGACTGCAATCGAGCGTTTTCTTTGCGTTCAAATTCTTGCTGACGCTCGAAATTTTGCATAAAATCAGAAAAATTACCTTTCTGCACTTCTATATTAGATTTATTTAAAGATAAGATATGGTCCACACAACCGTCAAGAAAATACTTGTCATGAGAAACCAGAATAAAACTTTTCTTTTTGCAAAGATAGCTTGACAGTAATCGACGCGCGTGCTCATCCAAGTGGTTTGTCGGCTCGTCAATAAGCAGAAAATGACCCTCGTTTGTGAACATCGCTGCAAGCAAAACCTTAGCTTGTTCGCCGTTTGAAAGAGTATTGAACGGACGATACAAAACTTCGGAGTCAACTTCGAGATACGAAAACTCGCGCATAATCCGCCATTCTTCATAATCAGGAAAAACTTCGCGCAAAATATCTTCTGTCAAGTTGTTCTTATCAGATACTAAATAAGGGAAATAATCAAACTTAACAGATGAAATTATTTTACCGCTGAAATCGTACTTACCCAATAACAGATTTAAAAAGGTCGTTTTTCCCCTTCCGTTTCTGCCTACGAATCCGAGCTTCCAGTCGGTATCTATCTGAAAATTTACGTCTTCAAATACGTTATCGTAGCTTGACGGATAAGAAAACGTAAGATTTTCTACTTTTATAATTGACAATATTTACCTCATACTAATCGGCAAACGGGTCGCTGTTTTCAGACTTAACTTCGTTTGAAACCGCACTTTCACCAAGCGGTTCTTCTACCTTTTCCGATTTTTTAAACTCATTAAAACGCTCTAAAAGCTGTTTTGCTGTCGTTCCGCTGTTTTGAGTATAAATAGTAAATTTATTCCCAGCAACATTACTCTGTAACGTTACACAGTCGTTTTGTTCCATAATTGAATAGTCACGGAAATTGGTTTTATCGACAAACGACATATTGCTGAGTTCTAGACCGTTTTTATTAGGCTTGCCGATATATAAACCGTCGTCTGTTACAACGAAATCCAGAGCGCTATGCGCACCGTGCCGTGAGCTGAACCCGTACATCAAAATTGAAATCACTTCGAAGAATTGTGTCTGCGACTTGCGCGTTTGACCGCTTGCGGCGTTAATACCGGTATAATACTGTGCGTTGCAATTTAACTGCGAAAGCGATTGTGTTATACCGTTAAGACGCTTTTTAAGTTTTTTCATCGCAAGGATATTCCCCAAAACCGCTGCAGCAAAAATTGCTGCAAGCACGAACATAGCTATCCCCAATAGCATATCGCTGTTCGAATTTGTAATAATGTTATATTCTTTCCCGTCTACCACTACCGTAAACTTGGTCAAGCTTTTTACAGTTGCAGGAACATTTTCACTTTCTACATCGATACTGTATTCTTCTTGGGGCTGCAAAGTTATATATTCATCAACAACTATCTGATAAGTCCCTTTATTACTTGATATAAAAAAATCCATTTGCGAAATTGTAACTGAGTTTTCGCTTTCGTTTTTAACTTTGCCTTCGATATAAGCAGGACTATTAGGTTTTGACTGGCTTAAAGTCAACACTTCTGTCACCGCCAACGGAGATTTAGGCTCGGGAAGCACGAACAAAACGCCAACCGCAAGTAAAATAATAGTCAAAATTATGCTGACGATTATTCCGGATTTGTTTATTCTCATAATAAAACCTCTTTTTATTTTTGTATTATTTATATTATCACAACATTAAAAAAATTGCAATTATAAGACTAATCTAAATTAAATAAGAAGTCGAAAAATTTTCCGACTTCATTAATGTTAAATTATAAATTGTCAAGCTCTTCTTTTAGGTTATTGAGATGCTTGCGCTCCAATTCTATCAACTGAGTATATAAATTAAATATTTCGTTATCGGCTTCGGGAGGCGGAGCCTGATTTATGTATGCATAAAGCAGAGCCGACTGCGAACGAATGCGCTTCTGCTCTAAGTCTTCCAACGTTTTTTCGCTTTCCGCGATTGCTTTTCTTAATTCACTTTTCTTAGACATAATACTCACTTTTTAAAGGGATTGTAATAAATTCACTACGTCTGCAACAGTTTTAACGTCAGAAATTTTATCTTCGGGAATAGTCTTGCCCGTGCTATCTTCCAATGACATTAATAGTTCTACTACGTCAAGAGAATCGGCACCTAAATCTTTTACGATGTCGTTTTCAAGTTTGATTTTTTCCTGCGGAATATTCAACTGCTCTGAAAGTGCCTTTACTACCTCTTCAAACATTTTTTCGCCTCCATACGTTAATTAAATAAATTTTACAATATATACTATAAGTTGTCAAGTTAATTAGCTTGCTTTTTTACCTGTTTAAGAGATAAACCTATCCGCTGCTTTCCCTTATCAAGGTTGATAATAACCGCTTTCACCTGCTGACCCACCTTTAAAACTTCCGACGGGTGGCGAATATATTTATCGGTAATTTCTGAAATATGAACAAGTCCGTCCTGATGAACACCGATGTCAATAAACGCACCGAAGTCAATAACGTTGCGAACTACACCGTCAACTTCCATACCAACCGCTAAATCTTCAATGCCCATAATATCTTTTCTTAACTGTCTTTGAGGAAGACTGTCACGGATATCTCTGCCGGGTTTTACAAGTTCGCTTATAATGTCGTTCATAGTCGCCTTGTCGAGTCCACACTCTGCGGCAGCCTTATCCTCGCCGTAGGCTTTAACTTTGGAAGGCAGCTCTGCAAGTTTACGCGCACGAACGTCTGCATCGCTAAAACCGAAAAGCGACAAAAGTTTTTCGGCCTTTTCATAAGACTCCGGATGCACTGCGGTATTATCCATTATATTTTTACCGTCGGGAATACGCAAGAATCCGGCACACTGTTCGTACGCCTTTGCGCCAAGTTTTGAAACCTTTAAAAGCTGATTACGCGAAGTGAATTTACCGTTTTCTTCGCGGTATGAAACTATATTTTTTGCTATGCCCGAATTGAGACCGGCAACAAACTTCAAAAGCGAAACGCTTGCCGTATTCAAATCAACTCCGACACTGTTTACGCAGTCTTCAAGTACTCCGCCCAAGACGCCGTCAAGACGCTTTTTATCCATATCGTGCTGATACTGACCGACGCCGATTGATTTAGGGTCAATCTTAATAAGCTCTGAAAGCGGGTCCTGCAATCTTCTTGCAATAGAAATTGCCGAACGCAAAGTTAAATCATAATCGGGGAATTCCTCTACGGCAAGCGGACTTGCCGAATAAACGCTTGCACCAGCTTCATTCACGACTGCATAACTTACGTTTGCATCAATTTCCTTCAAAAGGTCGGCAACGAAAATTTCCGTTTCCTTACTTGCAGTGCCGTTACCGATAGAAATGACGTCGACTTTATGTTTTTCTATTAAATATTTGATAATCTTTTTACTGCCTTCTATATCATTTTTAGGTGGAACGGGATATATAACCGACGTATCCAACACCTTTCCCGTTTCGTCGACGACCGCAACCTTACATCCTGTACGGTAACCGGGGTCGAGCCCGAGCGTCACTTTGCCCTTAACGGGAGGCTGTAAAAGCAGAGGGCGAAGATTAACTTCGAACATTTTTATTGCCTGCTCGCCTGCTCTGTCAGTAAGAATTGCCCTTACTTCACGCTGAATAGACGGTTCTATCAGTCTGTCGTACCCGTCGTCTGCGGCTTCCTCAATAAGTTTTGCGCAAACGGTTTCCTGTCTGTTTTTTATAAACTTGACGGTGCATACACGCTTAGCAATCTCGGGGTCAAAATATATTTTTGCCTTTAAGCAGTCCTCTTTTTCCCCTCGGTTGATTGCAAGTATTCTGTGGTTTTTAATTTCGGGTATAATTTCAGAATAGTCATCATACATCGCATAAGTACCGCGCTCGTCGTCTTTGACGAGCTTGACCTGCATTTCGCCGTGATTTTCTAAAAGCGCACGAAGCTTCTTTCTAAGTTCGGCATTATCGGAAATTATTTCAGCAATGATATCTTTTGCCCCCGCAATTGCATCGTCCGTGCACTTTATTCCCTTTTCTTCATCAACAAATTTTACAGCTTCGGCAAAAGGGTCTCCTGCCTGCTCCAAAATAAAATCTGCAAGGGGTTGCAACCCCTTTTCAATCGCAACTGATGCACGGGTCTTTTTCTTCTGCTTGAACGGACGGTAAATATCTTCCACTTCGGTCATTGTCTGCGCCGCGTCGATAGCTGCCTGAATTTCTTCCGTCATCTTTTCCTGTTCGGTTATAGATTTAGCAACCTCTTCTTTGCGTTTTTCAAGGTTTTGAAGATACTCGTATCTGTCGTTAAGGTTACGAAGAACCTGGTCGTCTATGGCGCCCGTCATTTCCTTCCTGTAACGAGCAATAAACGGAATGGTATTACCCTCGTCTAAAAGGGTCAAAATGTTATGTACGTGTTCTGACTTTAAACCAAATTCTTCCGTAAGTTTTGCTGAAATGTCCATTTTATCGTTTGATTTCCTTTAAAAAATTTTTTTGTTCTTTAGAAAGTCTGAAACTTTCATTTGCCTTTTGTATTGATTTGTTATTTGTTTTAGCATCAACCGCCCGACCGCAAAAACAGTACTCCGCTGTCAAAAAATTTTATCAGCACTTCGGCGATAAGCCAAGACGCCGCCATATGCACATAATAATATTTTTCGGTTTTTGCTTTTTCGATTACGTTAAAAATTGTCTGTAAATACTCGTCTTCAACATAAAAGTGCAATAGCGTAGTCAGTGCAAAACGTTGACAAAATTCACTGTCGCAATTTATATACTTTTTTATATATTGCAAAAATTGATTTTTGTTTTTGGATATGCACTTAGGAGCAAAACAGTCGCAAGTCGCCCAATTATCTATAAGGGAAACACAATAATCTATGTATTTAATCAAACCGTCGTAATCAAGCTTTGAAACCGCAGTCAACTTAATAAAAACCGTTTCGTAATTTTCATTCGGAAAAGATAGCAGATTATCAATATCATCCTTAAACTGTTTTGCGATTTTTCTCAATACAGGTATACGAACGCCCAATAAATTAATACTATCGTTTTTCAAAAGCCGTTTTTGAAATTCCCTGTACGTCGGGTCGACGTTTTCGTTAATCAGTTGCAAAAGCTGCCGATATTGCATCATGCCACTCCTTTTCGTTAAACCGAGTATTTGCAGGACTTGTGGACGGGAGTTTTTTGTAAGGCACCTGAACGTCGCTAAAATTATCGCAAAAAATCGAGTACGCCTTGCTTCCGTTTAAAATTATATACTTTATATTTGAATTTTGCAACAAACTTTTGATATCTGCTACTTGAAAATTTTTAATTGTTTCATCTTTTGACCCGATAATCTCACATTCTGTAACGATATCCCATAGCGCAATACGGCGTCTGACAAGAAAATTATGCTTGTCCTCAACGGAAAGCGGCAAGCTTTCGCCGAAATGCGAACTTACTATCCGCCAAAAACGATTTTGCTTGTTACCGTAATAGAATTGCACTTCACGACTTTTTACAGACGGAAAACTGCCGAGAATTAAAAGCTTGCTTTTATCATTATAAAAAGGCGCAAACCCTTCAATCAAAACACTCATATCTTCAAAGGCTCGTCCACGTTACCGACAACCGAAACAGCAAGCTTATCACAACCGAAATTACATTCTGTTGCCGCCATTACGTCGTCAAGAGTGACGCCCGTAATCTTATTTATGCGTTCTTCGAAGTCATAGACTTTTCCGCTGTAAACAAGCTCTTTACCGTAAAGAAGCATTTGCGAACTCGTACTCTCCTGCGCAAATATAAGCGAGGAAATAAGCTGTTCTTTACCGCGCATAAATTCTTCTTTTGAAATATTTTTGCTCTTTACATCGTCTATGCAACCCAAAACCGCATCAACGCTGTTATGATAATTACTTGAATTGACTCCGGAATATACGACAAGCGAACCTGTTTCTTCGTAAGCCGACAAATACGAATAGACCGTATAGGCAAGGCCAAGTTCTTCCCTCACCTTTTTGAAAAGGCGCGACGACATGCTTCCGCCCAAAATTGAATTTAAAATCTGCGTTGCATCAAAAAGGGCGTCGTAACGTTTTACTGAAGGGAACGCATATCCCACGTGAATTTGCTCTATGTCCTTTTTCCTGAAAAGCGATTTTGCAGGATATTCCACTTGCACATCAACTTTATCGGTCGGAACAGTCCGCATCTTAGAAAAATAGCGGTCAACAAGTTCTTCGGCGTATTTTGGTTCTATATTGCCCGCCATTGAAATTACAATATTTTCGGGCGTATACCGTCTTGACATATATTTTTTTATGTCCTGACGGGTAAATGAGCTTACATTTTTACGCGGACCGAGAATATTCCTGCCGTAGCCCCTTTCACCGTAAAAAGCCTTTGACAGTAAATCAAGGCATAGGTCATCCGGAGTATCGTCATTCATATTTATTTCTTCGAGTATTACCCCTTTTTCACGTGCTATCTCAGCTTCGGGAAAAGTGCTGTTCAAAAACAAATCAGATAAAATTTCAAACGCTTCGCCTGCGTGCCCCGTAGTCGACTTGGCGTAATAACAGGTCAAATCTTTGGAAGTGTACGCATTCATTTGCGCGCCGATAGCGTCCATATCGTCTGAAATACGAAACGCCGAACGCTTTTGTGTACCTTTGAACATCATATGTTCAATAAAGTGTGATATTCCGTCCTCACCGTCCGTTTCAATGCTTGCGCCCGTGTGAACTATAATACCCATAGTTACAGACATAAGCCCCGGCATTTGTTTTACGATAAGCCTTAAACCGTTGTCAAATTTTTTAAAATGTACCATTATTCTCCTAAGTTTTCAGAAACCGTCACGGCACAGAGTCCGTTATCTCTTATGTATGTTAATATTTTCGGAAGAGCCGTCACCGTGCAGTCTGTAGGGTGCATCAGAACAAACTCGCCAGATTTTAAAGATTTTGTCGCCCTTGAATAAATTAAGCCGACGTCTTTATCTCGCCAATCGATAGTATCTCTACTCCACATTATAACTCTTAAATCCATACTAAGGCAAGCGTTTAACGTTGCTTCGCCAAAAGCACCCGACGGGGGCGCAAACAAAGTAACGTTTGTATTGCATATCATATTTAAAAGTTTAACGCTCGGGCGAATTTCTTCTAAATTTTGGTCAACGGACATTCTTGAATGGTCTTTATGAAAATAACCGTGACTTGCTATCTCGTGTCCGCGTTTAAATATTTCGCGCACGCAATCGACGTTATCATCCGCCCAACTTCCGCCGATAAAAAATGTCGACTTTGCTTCATACTCGTCAAGTATATCTAAAATTTTAAGCACGTTGTCGGTGCGTTCGTACACGTTAAACATCAAACTTACGCCTTCTCCGTTTTCTGCGCCGTAATAAAGATTAGAATTTTCCTTAGAAACAGTCACCGCACTTCCTCCGAAAAATCCGACGAATGAAACTGCGGCAACAACCGCCACGAGAACAATATTGGTTACTATACTTATTAATTTGCCTTTCAATAGTTTACCTCAAAAATAAAGAATATATTTATATATTATTATTTTCAAGGTGCGTCTATTACCTTAATTATTTTAACTTTATTATCGTTACTCCCGTTTCGCCCTCGCCGTATTTACCAAGCCTATAGCTTTCAACGTTTCTGTTGCGTTTAAGATGCTGTGAAATTGCAGCTTTCAGCTTTCCCGTTCCTACACCGTGAATAACTTTTATCTCGCTTAAATTGTCAAGAACGGCCTTGTCTATAAAATTATCAACCTCGTAAAGCGCCTCTTCCACGGTCATACCAAGTACGTTTATTTCAAGTATCGGACGGCTTTTCGGAACGTTTTTTATAACACGAACTTTATCGGGCTGTTTATTAACTTTTCCAATAATAAGCAAATCGTCTATTTTGCAATGCAATTTCATATTTCCGCAAACAACCTCCGCCTCATTCTTTTTCGCGGAAACCGAAACAACCTGACCGTTACTTTGCATTTGCTTTACAAAAATCGATGCGCCCACTTTTAAATTATCTTTTGTCGCAGGAAGAAAATCGTTTATTTTATCTTTAGTTTCTTCTTCTTCAAACGATATGTTCTGCAACTCATTTTTTAGCGTTCTCGCCCTTATCAAATCCTTTTGATTTATCTCTTCGGCTTTAAAAATACCCTCTATCTCTTCCAAAATTTCGTCGGCACGATGACATCGTTCCGATACAATTCTGCGCGTTTCGCTTCTTGCAGAACGCGAAATTTTTTCTTTTTCACGGTTGAGTTCTTCGATTTTGGCGTTAACTTCGGAAAGTTTTTGTTTCCACTCGGCTTCAAGCGTGCAGACAACACGAAGTTTTTCCTCTGCTTTAACCCTACTTTCTTCTGCGCCTGCAACAATTCTTTCGAAATTGCGCGCACCTTCCGACATAAAACTTAAAGCGTCGTTTAAAATTTTTTCATCAAGACCAAGACGCCGAGAAATAGCAAGCGCGTTGCTTGCACCGGGCAACCCTATTTTGATACTGTAAATCGGCTTTAAAGTGTCGGAATCAAACTCCATACTTGCATTTTCGATTCTGTCGCTTTCGTAAGCAAATTCTTTAAGCGGCGTAAAATGCGTTGTAATTATCCCCTTACAACCGCTGTTTAAAAGATGCGACACTACCGCCTTTGCAAGCGCCTGCCCCTCATCCGGGTTAGTTCCGCCGCCAAGCTCATCGATTAATACCAAACTGTTTTGCTTGACGCTTTCACAGATTTTTTTAACGTTTAAAATATGTGAAGAAAAAGTTGACAAATTTTCTTCAATGCTCTGACTGTCGCCTACGTCACAGAAAATATTTTCAAAGACGGCAATAGAACTGCCCTCAGCGGCAGGAATAAACATTCCGCAAGCTGCCATAAGACAAAACAGTCCGCACATTTTCAGCGTTACCGTTTTACCGCCGGTATTTGCACCGCTCAGCAACAAAAAGTCGTAATCTTTACCGAGCTCTATCGATACGGGAACAGTCTTGTCCTTGTCGAGTATAGGGTGACGCCCCTTAACTATGTTAATATAACCATTGCCGTTAATTTTAGGTTTTGCACATTTTTTAGAATAGCAATACTCAGCACGGGCAAAATCAGCGTCAATTTCCGCTAACACTTCAATATCGGCAAATAACTGTTCTTTTAAATTACCTATACGTTTTGAAAGCGAACGGAGAATTGCCTCAACCTCTTCACGCTCGTCTATATTCAAAGAAATAAGCTCGTTATTCAGTTCGAGAACGTATTCCGGTTCTATAAAGAAAGTTGCGCCTGTTTGCGAACGGTCGTGTATAAATCCGCGAACTTGATTTTTATATTCCGCTTTGACGGGAATCACATATCTATCGTTTCTTATAGTAACAATTCCGTCACGCAGGTACTTTGCATCTTTGGTCAGATAATCGGCAAGCTTAGACCTTATTCTTTCGTTAAGACTGCGTATTTGTTTTCTTATCGAATATAATTTATCGCTCGCAAAATCCGAAACCTGTTCCGAAGAAATTATCTTTTCGGAAATGTCGTCCTCTAACGTTCTGTCAAAATAAAGCCTATCTGCTTTTGCGCGCATTATCGTGATATCTTCAT
>CAJTQE010000010.1:0-10788 GCA_910578655.1 uncultured Christensenella sp. | reverse complement strand
CGCCGAACGCAAAAGTGCGTTTGTATCCAAAAGCTCTGCACAGGACAGTGCCGACCCCTTTGCCGCCCGTTCGATATTGTCGGCAACGTCACTAAATTGCTCTATCTTGCCCAAACCGTGAGTATATAAAATTTTGTCGCACTCGGCAGTGCATTCCAAAAGTCTGCGAACCTCCTCAACGTCCGTTGACGGTTCGCAGTTTAAAATTTTTTTCTTACCGTCTTCAAGTACGGCAAAGCCGCTTGCCGAAAGCAAAATTTTATCAAGTTCTAATCTTTCTAAACTTTTAATATCCATTTTAACTAATTCCGTTAACGCTGTGGCCGCGCGTAAAAACGCCGTTGCTTTCTATCGTATCGTCGATTAATCTACCGGCCGAACAATTGCAGTCTGAAATTTGGGCGCAATTGTAAAGTTCGAACCTGCAACCCGTTGCGGAATATCGGCGTAAAGGAAATTTCCGTCCGTTTTCATCAGTTAAGGTATAGCGCGCCCTCTTATCACAAGACGAGCATTTTTTCTCAAACGGACAATAAATCAAATCCATTACTTTTATTCCGCCGCCCGAAAGATAAAAAACGTTTTTATCCGACAACGCGTCGGCTTCGCGCAAAGTAAGCTCCTTCGACAGACAAATATTTTCCGCCCTGCACAGCGAAAGCGAAAGTCTGTTTGTCAAATTAAAGCCTGTTCCCGCAAAGAGTTTTTTATTCCACTCTTCGGCAAGCTCTATCCCGTAATATCCGTCACAGTAAATGCCGTCGAAATACTGCATTATATTAGATATTTTTTCAATATCTTCTCCGCTTAAATACGCAGGCAGATACAAATATTTTTCCCCGTCAAAATTAAACGGTTCAAACATTGAATAATCATCTAATTTCAAAATACCGTATTTAGCCTTTACTCCGCTTAAATCGGTTGAAATTACCGCCCTGTCGTCATTTACGCAAGTCTGCTTTTGCGGTAAAGTTAAATCTAAATTATACTCTTTATTTAAATTTTGCGTAATTGACTCAAAATACATAGAATATGTTTTTCGTCTTAACGCGTTCAATTCCGACAACGGAATAAAAACGCCGTCGGTTTGAACGGTTACTTCGGGCATAAAAGGAAAGCCGTCGGTTTTGTCAAAACATTTTTTAATTTCTTCAACGGTCAAAGGGCGGTTATTTGCAGGGTCAAGTGCATGTTCCCCCTCTATAACGGTATCGTCAATTTTAATAACCGGCTTATGCTCCGCCAAAAAACAAATTTGAATTTTAACGGGTATAAACCTTTTAAAGGACAGCAGTTTTTCGTTAAGTGCGTTATCGGTTGTAATAAATGCTTTATCACCGTTTTTTAAGCGTGCTTTAGTGTTAATAAGATAGCCGCCTTTGCAAGCTTTGCCTAAATTACAGCCGCCGATTTCACTTCCGCCGCGCAACACTTTAAAACCGTCACCGATGCAAAATTTTAAGTTTGTCTGCAAAATATATTTAGAATTTTCAACCTTTACTATACCCGCAAATTCGCCAATGTGTCCCTGAACTGCGGAAGATAAAAAACTTTTATCCTGACCGAATGCAAGCCCTTTTGTATAGTTTCCGCGATTGTAAGTTCTTTTCAAATCGCTGAAACACCCAACGTCGTGCTGACCGCTTAAAATATTTTTATAGTAATTCACCGCCGCAGCGACATATTCGGGACGGCGCATTCTGCCCTCTATTTTAAAAGACGTCACACCTGCCGAAATATAATCGATTAATTTTTCGCCAACGCACAAATCGGAAAGCGACAGTCTATAAGCACTTTCCTCAAAACCGTTTCTGTCTATTGAATATTTTTTTCTGCAAGGCTGTTTACACTTTCCGCGATTACCGCTGTTGCCGCCCGCAAACGACGACAGATAGCACTGCCCGGAAAAACAGGTACAAAGCGCACCTTGTACAAATGCCTCCGTTTCAATTATTTTTGAAATTTTTTCAATATCGGCAAGCTGAGTTTCCCGTGCAAGAACTACCCTTTCAAAACCGAATTTCTTAGCAAGCCGAGCCCCGTATACATTGCAAACTCCTGCCTGCGTTGAAAGATGCAAACGTATTTCCGGATAACGTTCTTTTAAAAATTTACCAAGAAAAATATCTTGAATAATCAGCGCGTCTACGCCCGTGTTCCAAGCCTCAACAGCTGATAAAATAAAATCTTTCAGTTCACTATCTTTGACAACCGTATTCAAAGCGGCATAAATTTTTACACCAAAAGCGTGTGCATACTTGCAAATGCTTTTCAGATTTTCAACATCAAAATTTTCAGCCGAACTCCTTGCTGAAAATTTGTCAAGACCGAGATAAATTGCGTCGGCGCCTGCGTTTATTGCGGCCATAGCGCTGCTTTGACCGCCGGCAGGGGCTAATATTTCACACATAGTACTACCTAAACCCGAATTTTTCGATTATTTCAGCCACCGCACCGTCATTGTTCGATACTGAAACATAATCAGCTACAGACTTCAATCCATCAACTGCATTTCCGACTGCCACTCCAACAGAGGCCGCTTTTATCATAGGCAAATCGTTGATATTGTCACCAACCGCCACAGTTGAGGATAAATCAATATTAAAATGCCTTGCTATGTATTTCAATGCACTGCCCTTATCGTCACCCTTCGGCGAAACCTCTACAAGATATAATGCACCGCAAGTCACGTCAAATCTTTCGGCAAACTGAGTATATAAAAGTTTATATAATTTTTCTCTTTCATCGTGATAAACAAGAAAAGTTATTTTATTGCAGGAGATATTATTTTGCCTTAAATACTCCGACATTGACCCGTCTATATAATTCGCTTTAACACCGGTAACTTTTTCATACATTGCTATTCGCTCATTACCGACAGGCAAATTAGTATAAAGATATTCGCCCTTATACGCATCGCTGGCATAACCGAATTTTTCCGCATAAGCGCAAATATCCACCCCGTCATCAATGCTTAAGCAGTTTTCAGTTAAAATCTCACCGCTTTCAATATCAGCCACTACTGAACCCTGATATGCGGCCACCAATCCCTTTAAACCAAGTTCTCTAACGCGCGGCAAAATTGAAAGAAGCATTCTTCCGGTACAAACAGCGAAAACGCCTCCGCAAGAAACGTAATCTTCGATCGCCTTGCGAACCTTATCGGATATTTCGTTTTTATCATCAATAAGCGTTCCGTCAAAATCCGAAACGATCAGTTTTTTATTAATCATTCTCATAAGTTTTCATCAAAATGTTTTTTTATATTTTCGGCAATTCTTTTGCTTATGCCGTTCACTTTAGTCAGCTCTTCTACACTTGCGCTCATAATTTTATCAATGGTTGTAAACTTTTCCATAAGCGCAATGCGCTTTGCTTTTCCCACACCGTCAATTTCGGAAAGCACGCTTGAGAGACTGTTCTTTGAATGAAGATTACGAAAATATGTTATCGCAAATCTATGCGCCTCGTCCCTTATTCGCTGCAACATTTTCAACGCATAATCGCGGTGCGATATTTTTATACTCTCGTCGGAATACGGAGTAAAAATTTCCTCTTCACGCTTTGCCAAAGAAACAAGTTCGATATCGCTGACATACAGACTTTTAAAAATTTCCTGAACGGCGGAAAGCTGCCCTTTACCACCGTCTATAATTATTAAATCGGGTTTTGCAAATCGTTCCTCTTCCTCCGTTCCAAGTTTTTGAAGTCTGCGCGTCAACACTTCTTGAAGTGAAGCAAAATCGTTTGCCCCGTCAACGGTCTTAATCTTAAATCTTCTGTAACTACTTCTGTCTGCCTCTCCGTCAACAAACACCACCATTGAACCGACTTTATCGACGCCGCTGACGTTTGATATATCGTAACATTCCATTCTACGAGGATATTTTGCAAGGTGTAAAAGCTGTTGCAAACGCTTGCAAGCATTGACGGTCATATCGTCGCGATGCTTTATTTTGTCGATAGATTTTTCAAGGTATTCCTGCGCGTTCTTGCGCGCCATTTTCAGCAGTTGTGCCTTTACGCCCTGTTTTACAAATGAAATTTCAACCGACTTGTTAAACTTTTCTTTAAAATAACTTTCCAAAAGTTCTTCTTCGCAAAAATCCTCAACAATAATTTCCGAGGGTATTTCGTGGTTGGAATAATACTGAACGATAAACGCCGTCAAAGCTTCACCGTCGGAAATATGCGCTTCGTCCAAAGCAAAACTGTTTCCGCCTTGCATAATACCTTTACGCGTTACCAAAATATTTACGGCAGAGTATAAACCGTTTGTTGCATAAGCAATTATATCGGCATCAATAAATGTCGACAACGCGGTTATACGTTTAGCCTCTAACTTAGTCAGCATATTGAGTTTGTTTTTATATTCAAGAGCAAGCTCAAAATTTTCGTTTTCGGAAGCTGAAAACATTTTAGTTTTCAAAAGACTTTCTGCCTCTTTAAAATTTCCGTCCAGAAAAGCAACGGCCTTTTTTACCTGTTTTGAATATTCTTCACTGTTAACTAAATGTGCGCACGGTGCGGAACAACGTTTGATGTGGTAATTTAAACATTCGCGTTTAGGCTTTGCGGTTATCTGTGTATGACACAATCTTACGCTGAACGAAAGTTGCAAAATGTCCAAAATATCTTTGCAGTTTATTCCACCCATATAAGGCCCGAAATACTTGCAACCGTCTTTTTTAAGTTTACGCGTTATGCTGAAATTAGGAAATTCGTCTTTAATATTTACCTTAATATACGGGTAAGTTTTATCGTCCTTTAACAGAATATTGTATTTAGGCTTATATTTTTTTATTAGGTTGTTTTCAAGTGCAAGCGCGTCTATTTCCGAATTCGTAATTATATAGTTGAAATTTGCAATATTTTCAACCATTTTCATTACCTTTTCAGGTTTGGGTGAATTATGGAAATACTGCCGTACTCTGTTTTTTAGTACGCGCGCTTTACCAACGTAAATGACGTTTCCGTATTTATCAAGCATAATATATACGCCCGGATTTTCAGGGAGCAATTTTAGTTTTTCCTTAATTACGTCCATAAAATCAGTATAACATATTTACAAGTTTTTTGCAATAAAAAGATGGCAAAATAGACACCCTCCCCATATATAAAATTTTGTCGTCAATAGCAACGGCAGAAAACTTTTCTGTACTGTCCGTTGCCCCCCCCATATGAATTAATCCGCCTTAATGGCTCATTTTTGTTATAGTACACTAACTACAAAAACCAACAGGCAAAATAAAAAGCGGAGTTTATCAGCTCCGCTTTTTTATCAACAACCCAAAAATTCTACACCTTTTAACATAACGTCGTTAACCGTATCGTTTACAAGACTATAAAAAATTATTTTACCCTGTCTGTCACTTTTAACTATTCCGAGATTTTTCAAAAGTCTTAATTGATGCGAAATAGTCGTCTGATTTATCTCTAAAACGCGCGATAAATCGGTAACACACATTTCCGAAATTGCAAGTGCAGATAACATTTTAACGCGCGTCGGGTCTGCAAAAATCGAAAAAAAGCAAACTATACTGTCAAGAACGTCACCGTCGGGAACATATTCTTTGACCAAATCTTTTGTGCGTCTGTCTAATAACATAGTATCAGCCATACTTACCTCTGGAAATTTTAAATATACTAAAATTATAGGCTTTATATGGTAATATGTCAAAACGTTACAGTGACATATATTGTCACAAATAATGTAAATTTGTCATTTATTCTCAATTGAAACAACGGTATAACCTGCATCAGTTACCGTAAGCTTAATTTCATCATCGCTAACTTCTTCCCGACTTCTTATTATCGCAATTTTTTTCTTCAATTTGACGTCAGCAGAAATGACGTTAGTTACCGCACTTAAAGCTTTTTCAACACGTTTTGCACAGTGTTCACAGCACATACCGTCAATAGTAATTATTTTTTTCATATCTTTATCTTCCTTTAAAATATTTTTATTTTTGTATAAAAGTAATCTGAGCGCATTACCAACGACAAAAAGCGAACTTAAACTCATACACAGCGCAGCTATCATAGGATTAAATGTGAAATTCAATCCGGAAAAAACTCCCGCCGCGACAGGTATCATTACTACGTTGTAAAAAAACGCCCAAAATAAGTTTTCTTTAATATTTCTGACCGTAGCTTTACTTAAACCTATTACAGTGTCAAGCGTGCGCAAATCTTCGCTGACAAGCACGACGCCTGCGCTATCGATAGCAACGTCCGTTCCGCTGCCCATTGCGATACCTATATCCGCCTGCTTTAATGCGGGCGAATCGTTGATACCGTCGCCTACCATTGCAACGCAGCCACCGACAGACTGAACATTCATCACCGCATTTAATTTATCTTCTGGCATAACTTCCGCCAAAAACTCGTCTATGCCAAGACCTGTTGCAACAGTTTCCGCAGTCCTTTGCTCATCCCCCGTAAGCATTGCAACGCGCATATTACGCGCTTTTAACAGTTCTATAGCCTGTTTACTCCCACTTTTGACAGTATCGGCAACCGCTATCAATGCGCATACTTTTTCGGAATTTGCCATAAATAACACAGTTTTACCCTGTGCAGAAAGTTCACCCACAGCCCTTTCAACTTCTCTTTCTATTTCTATTCCATTTATAAGTTTAGCATTACCCAGAAACCACTTTTTATCGCAGTAAAAAGCGCTTGCACCCTGACCAACCGTATATTCAAAATCTTCAACTTCATAGCCGTTACCGACATACTCTACTATACATTTTGCAAGCGGATGATTAGAATTTTTTTCAATGCCGCAGGCAATTTTTAAGATTTCTTCTCTGTCACAACCGAAAGTCAAAACGTCGGTAACCTTAGGTTTACCCTCCGTGAGCGTTGCAGTCTTATCAAGTAAAACAGTATTAACTTGACAAAGCTTTTGCAAACTTTCAGCATCTTTATACAATATGCCAAGCGACGCACCTTTCCCCGCCGCAGTCATAATTGCAACAGGCGTAGCAAGCCCAAGCGCGCACGGGCAAGATACAACGAGAACGTTTAGTGCATAAGTTGCACTGTGAGCCGCATTAAATCCACCGTCTATAATCAACCAAATTATAAAAGTCAGTACAGAAATTACGGTTACTGCCGGCACAAATATTCCTGCAACTTTATCCGCAAATTTTTGTATCGGAGCCTTGCTTGACCCCGCTTCACGCACCATTTTAATTATTTTAGATAACGTAGTCTGTTCGCCGACGCGTTCCGCGCACATCTTAATCAAACCGCTTTTTACTATTACCGCTGACGTTACTTCGTCCCCCACCGAAACTTCAACAGGTAAACTTTCACCCGTTATAGCGCATTTATCGATGAACGAACTGCCTTCGATAATTCTACCGTCAACAGGAACATATTCTCCCTGCTTAACAATGATCACGTCACCGACTTTTACGTCTTTTATAGATATTTTTCTTTGCGCGCCATCAACTTCAATAGTTACAGTATCCGGAGCAAGTTTTAATAGTTTATCAATTTCTCCGCCCGTCTTTGCCTTGGATTTTTCTTCAAGCCATTTACCGATGGTAACGAGCGTTAAAATTGACGCGGCGGACTCAAAATGCAACTGCATTGCATAATCTTCTTTACCGGTAAATATCAACACGGTAAGAACGGTAGAATAAATAAACGAAACACCGGACCCCAACGCCACAAGTGTATCCATATTGGGGACTTTTTTGAATACGGCAACAGCGCCGTTTTTAAAAAATACGTAATTAACTCCTATTATAGCCGCAGCTAAAATTAACTGATATAAAGCAAACCACTTACTGTTGCCATCATGTGGATCGATAAAAAACGGTATAGGCGCACCGAACATATGCCCCATAGAAACATACATAAGCGGAATTAATATGCATACGGATATGATAAACCTTATAAAAAGCTGTCTATCTTGCAACCTGCCCCTTTTCTTGGATTCCTCGCCTTCATTAAATACTCCGTACCCCAAAGACTTTACCGCAGCAAATATCTCTTCTTCCGAAACAGAGTTTTCGTCAAATTCTACGCGCATACTTTTTGACATTAAGCTGACTTCGCAAGAGGTAACGCCGTCTAACTTACCTACGTTCTTCTCTATTCCCGATGAACAAGCCGAACAAGTCATTCCCGTAACCGAATATCTTTTTTCCATAGTCATAAGTATAGCATTTAATTCCTATATTGTCAATAGGAATTAAAAAAAGCTTCGAAAAATTCTCGAAGCTTTTAATGCAATTTTTCAAAAAAATAATTTTTATCGAGTTCGCTTTTTATGCTTTTACCTGAACCGAGAGCCAAAAGCGCTTTAACCGTAGCCATTTCAAAACTTATGTCGTACGCCACTGTACACATATTTTGAAGGCCGACCGCACTGCCGTATACACGCGCCTTACTGTCAACCGTAGCAATAACGACTTCTATGCCGAGCCCCTTACAGTAAGCAAGAAAATTTTTAAAATTAGCCTCGTCTCCTTCCGTACAAACTGTTCCGCTGTGATAAAGCTGTACCATTACAGCTTTCGGCTTGATCTCGTTAAACCGATAATAATCAAAATTAAGAAGCGAATGAGCCTGTATAGTTACCATATCGGTACACAGTTTCTGCGCATCGCAAGCCGTGCGCGGACGGCGCAATTCCGACGGCGTCGGATTATGCTGATTTTCATTATAAACGAACCGCCAACCGCGGATTTCACCGTAAGGTACGTTTAAAATACTTTCATATTCACCGCGCCACTGTGTTGCGGCAATTAAACGGCTACCCAAATGAATTTTACAGTTCTCGGAATGATTTTCAAAACTTACAAACACACCACCGTAATCAACGCTTTCTATAAAAGTAATTGCGCCTGCAAAATTTTCTACGCCTCTGCTTCTCTCGTCATCTATGGGATAGAGCGCAGAAACAAGCACAAGCGGTATTTTTATATCGCAAAAAATCTGCGAAAAATAGTTTGCCGTAAAGCAAAGCGTGTCTGTTCCGTGCGTTAAAATTATGCCGTCGTATCTCGATTTATCAACGGTACGAATACAATTCGCCATTATTTCAAGGTCGCCCGGCTGCATATTTTCACTTAAAATATTAAGCGGATGAAGTACGTCAAACTCGATTGCACCGCCAAATCGTTCTCGATACTTTGCAATAAGCAAACTGCTTGTTTCGCTGTTTAGGTCAACCACACCGTCATTGACGAAAGAACCTATAGTTCCGCCTGTAAATATTACGCAAATTCTGTTTTTCAATTATAAACCGCCCACCGTACGAGGATAAAGAAGGGTATCTCTTATATTCTGAACACCGGTAACATACATAATAATACGCTCGAAACCCAACCCAAATCCGCTATGCGGAACCGAACCGTATTTACGCGTATCAAGATATTCAGTATAGCTTTCAAGCGGCATATTACGTTTTAACATTGCAGATTTTAATTTATCCAAATCGCCCTCACGCTCACTGCAACCTATTATTTCACCGATTCCCGGAACTAGCAAATCGGTTGCCGCCACCGTCTTGCCGTCCGGATTTTGCTTCATATAAAAAGCCTTGATATCGGCAGGATAATTGGTTACAAATAACGGTTTTTTAAAATATTCTTCGGTTAAATATCTTTCGTGCTCTGTCTGCAAATCACTACCCCACTCCACGGGATACTTAAATTCTTTACCGGATTTTTTAAGAACATCGACAGCTTCCGTATAAGTTATCTTACCGAAATCACTTTCAACTACGCTTTTAAGTTTAGCCAAAAGCCCTTTTTCAATTCTTTCATCAAAGAATGCAAGCTCTTCCGGACAAGATTCCATAACGTCTTTAATTATATATTTAATAAAGTCCTCGGCAATTTCAATTATATCATGCAAGTCGCAAAAACATACTTCGGGTTCAATCTGCCAAAACTCCGCCGCGTGTCGGGTTGTATTACTGTGTTCCGCACGGAAAGTCGGCCCGAAAGTATAAATTTTGCCTAACCCCATAGCGGCACATTCGCCTTCAAGCTGACCTGAAACTGTAAGACCTGCCTTCGCACCGAAAAAATCGGCGGCAAAATACTCCTGTTCGGTCTTGTATTCACTATTCCAGCCGTGCGTTGTCACGCGAAACATCTCTCCGGCGCCCTCGCAATCGCTGCCTGTAATAATCGGGGTGTGTACGTATTTGTATCCGTGTCCGTTAAAATATTTATGGATAGCGAAAGCAAGCGCGCTCCTTACAGCAAACACCGCCTCGAAAAATCTAGTGCGAGGTCTTAAATGGGGAATAGTCCTCAAAAACTCCAATGTATGATGTTTTTTCTGCAAAGGATAATCGTTGGGACACCCACCGAAAACTTCTATCGAACGAACCGACATCTCGTAACCGTTTCTCTCGGACGAAATAAATTTACCGTCTACTTTAAGCGCAGCCCCTACCACAAGCGCAGGTTTAACCGCTTCGTCTGAAACGCTACTTTTTTCAATTACGAGTTGCAAATTTTTAAGCGCGGTACCGTCGTTAAGCTCAATAAACGCGATACTTTTCGAGTCGCGCCACGTTCTGACCCAACCGCAAACGGTAACCTGTTTGCCAACATATTCTTCACCGTTTTTAAATAATAATCTTATATCGGTATGCTGCATTTTACTTCTCCTATTAAAAGTAATGGACTGCCACAGGCAGCCCATTCACATAAATGTTTAGTCTTTCTTTTCGTCCTTAGAAACCACTTCGACCTTATCATAATAACCGCAGTTTCCGCAAACTCTGTGTGCCTGCATTTTGGAATGACAATG
>CAJTQE010000009.1:31451-34519 GCA_910578655.1 uncultured Christensenella sp. | reverse complement strand
GTTCAGGCAGGCGAAGAGCACGTTCCGCCGTTCTCATTCTTAAACGAACGCAGCGCACCGAACGAAAGGGTTTGTTATCTGACCTATACAAACCTTGACACACACAAAATTATATTGGATAACCTTGACCGCTCGCCGCTTTATAACGGTGAAATCAAGTCGTCGGGGCCGAGATACTGTCCCTCCGTCGAAACCAAAGTTGTGCGTTTTTCCGATAAGGAAAGGCATCAGCTTTTTCTTGAACCCGAAGGGCTTGACACGAACGAAGTTTACGTTCAGGGAATGTCGTCGTCAATGCCGTTCGATATTCAAAGGGAAATGTACCGCTCGGTTGCAGGGCTTGAAAACTGCGATATAATGCGCTATGCCTATGCAATAGAATACGACTGCATAAACACGCTCGATTTATATCCCACTCTCGAATTCAAAAAAATCGAAGGGCTTTACAGCGCAGGGCAGATAAACGGAACTTCGGGTTATGAAGAAGCTGCCGCGCAGGGACTTATGGCAGGCATTAACGCCGCATTCAAAATCACGGGCAGACCTCCGCTCATTCTCGACAGAAGCGAGGCTTATATCGGCGTAATGATAGACGACCTTGTAACCAAAGGCACTGACGAGCCGTACCGAATTATGACTTCCCGTGCCGAATACAGAATAAACCTCCGTCAGGACACGGCGGACTTCCGCTTGTCGCCCAAAATTGCAGACACTCCGCTATTTACACCTCAAAGAAAAGCCGCGTACCAAAGGCGACTTACCCTTTACAAAAGTGCGCTTGATGAGTTGAATAAGAAAGCGGACGCGGAAACTTTGAAAGAATTCGGATTAAGCGGCGGCGCGACGTACGCCGACCTTATCCGAAGGGGTTTCGTCCTGCAAAGCTTTCGGGATTTTCCTATCGAAATATTGAAAAGCGCGCAGACCACAGTCAAGTACGAAGGGTATTTAAAAAAGAACGCGCAACAGATTGAACGGGCAAAAAAACTTGAAGAAAAAGCAATTCCGCACGATATCGATTACGACGAAATTAAGGGGCTGAGACTTGAAGCGCGCGAGCAGCTTAAACGCGTCCGTCCGCTTACTTTGGGGCAGGCGGGCAGAATTTACGGCGTTAATCCCGCCGACGTAACCGTGCTTATCGTATGGCTCTCCGCTAAGCCTCACGCTTAATCGGCGCATCTTAATTGCGTTGCCGTTTGACCGATTAATCACATATCAAACTAAATGTTTCGTTTAATCAATGTATCTTTTTGCGTTATTTGACCGACTGACCGCCAATCAAACCGAAATAAACCGTGCAGGCGTTTAAACGCCTGCACGGTTTATTTTATTTTACCGAATAAATCGCTTGCGCCGTTACGGGTAAGCAATTGATAGTACGGGTCGGAAGAAAAATCGCGCGGAGTGTCATAACTGCCGCCAAGCGCCTCTATTGCAAGCAACAATTCTTTATACTCTATAAATGAAATTCCCTCTTCGTCTATCTTATCAAGCAAATATTCAAGGGCGCGAGGGTCGCCGTAAGACGCAAGGTAGCTTGCGTGCAGCGGTAAATTATCGGGGTCGGTTCTGAACTCATTGATAAGTATTTCAAAAATCTTTTCCGAAGGAATTGCCGTGCGCGACATTATTTCAAGCATAAACTCTTTTTCAATGCCGTTTTCATAATTCTTCACAGCCTGACCCATAACGAGGTCGGCTTTTTCTTTTATATTATCCACAAGTCGGCTTTTAAATTCTTCGTCATAGTTACCTGCAAGCATAGCCATATATTTATCCAACGCGCGGTCGTCGTTCCCCAACAGATGCACGGCGTAACCGCGCTCCTCTTCGCTTCCGTCCAAAAGCGGCAGCAACAGCTCCACAGAAACTCGTTCCTCTATAGCGTTACACAAAAATTCGGAAACGGGAACGCCCTGCTGTAAATGAGTTTTCAGTGCGGTTATCAGTTCGGCGTCAGTCATTGCCGCGAAAAAGCCTTTGGGCGTATTGCCGACCGATTTTATATACACGTCACCGAACTGTTTATAAAGCTTGGGAATTATATCTTCCCATTCCTCTTCTTTATACTTTCCTGCGTTTTTTTCTATAAAGTCGCCAAGCTTTTTGTCGAACATTCCGTCGAAATCGTAAAGTTTCATTACACACCGTACCTATCGAAAATTTCATTTGAATCTACGCGGAAATATTTGCATATTTCATTGCGCCGTGAAAGTTTGGGAAGTTTTATCTTCGAATACAACAAAACGGCTGCCGCAATTTCGCTTGCGCTTCCCACGGAATAAAGCTTTTGCTCGCTTTCAAGTTTAGCGTAAAGTCTTTCGGCGGCAAGGGCAAACCTTTCGCTCAGCCCGTCGTCCAAAATCCCGAAACGCGACGTTAACTGCGCGTATCCGCCGACAAAATTTTTACGTTTTATACGCCCTATTTTCAGCTTATAAAAGTCGACTGTTTTCAACACGTTGCAGAAAACCACGTTTAAACTCAAATCCTCGTTGCGTTTTCCTATTTCAAACAACATTCTGATTTTCAGTTCGTCTTGCTGAAACGCATCGAGAAGAATATCGCATACCACGTCGTCAATTCTGCCCTTCACGGCACACATCGCACCCAAAAACTGCAATTCGGTATTATTTTCGCCTTCGTCAAAACACCAACGTACACAGTCGGAAATATCCAACTCTTCAAACACCTGCTTAATCTGTTTATTGCTCATCGCGCTTACTACCGCCAACAGTTTAAGCGAGCTTTCGCGTTCCTTTTTAGGCATTCGGTAAAAGTAACTCATCGGCGCGGTGTCGCCTTTTTTTACGGCAATGCGCGCTTCTTCACGGTAATATTTTGCAATTACGGCGTTTTTATCAACTGTAATAATTTTATCGAATGCGTCAAAACATTCCTTGTATTTTCCGCAGTTAAAAGCAGAAATTGCTTTGAAATACAGCACGGAAGGGTCAAACGGCAGTTTCTGTTCCAGCTTGCAAAGCTGATTATAAGCCTCCTCGTGCATACCGTTTTCACAGCATACCGTTGCAATTTTGAAAATATCGTCTGGATTCTTAGGC
>CAJTQE010000009.1:27404-31441 GCA_910578655.1 uncultured Christensenella sp. | reverse complement strand
GAAGAAATGTCAAGCTTCAACAGCTTTTCGGCAAGTTGTTTACTCTCGTCGCGTTTGCCCTGCTCTGTCTTAACCGCAACCAACGTCGTCATTGCGTGAACGTCGTCCGGTTTTATACCGATAAGTTCGTTGCAGATTTGCTCCGCCTCGTCTATCTTATCGTTAATTATATAACTCATTGCAAGGTAGTTTCTTGCAAGATTATAATCTTTATTGTGCCTGTTCACCTTTTTAAACTCGGCAGCGGCTTTTTCAAACTCGCTGTCTTTCATATATCCCACACCGTCGGCAATAATACCGGAGCAGTCGGCTATTTCAGGGGGGTAGACGAATTTAAGCGGATTTTCTTCGCGCGAAAGGAAGCTTTCCATTAAAGTAGAACGCACTTCATCGGGGATATCACCCGAATTTTTTAAAAGCTTATTATAGTAGTATGCAGAAAACTGCTCGTTCCCCACGTTCATAAACCCGACTGCAAGCCCCTCGTACGCCTCGTCCAACTCATCGCCGTCAACGTAATCGCTGAAAGCAAGAAATTTAAACCACTCGTTTACGCTCCGCTCGAAAAGTCCCACATCGTCGAAAATCTGCGCATATAAAAGGTGAGCGTAACCGTCGTCATCGTTAAGCTCGCAATTTTTATTTAAAATTTTCAACGCGCCCATATAGTCGCGTGCATCGATTAGCCTTTCTGCGGTCTGTATCAACCTGTCGTAGCTTAAATCTACTTTTAACATAAAAGTTTGTCTATATCCTCACGGGTAAAATAGTAGTCTTTATTGCAGTAATCGCAATGCGCACTGACTTTGCCCTGTTCTTTAATTATTTCGTAAAGCTCTTTTTTGCCGAGCGAAATTAAAACCTTTTCGATTTTTTCGCGCGAGCAGTTGCATTTATATTCGGGGAAATATTCGTAAACGGTGTCCGCGCGGCTGAAAAATCTGCGCATAATTCCGTCCGCGCCATACTGCTTCAATACTTCGGCAACGTTAACGAACGACTGCATTGCCTCCTCTGCGGCGTCCATATTTTCCTGCGTGCAACCGGGCATCAGCTGCATTACCACGCCCCCTGCCGCAACACACTTGCCGCCAACTATTTCTGCGTCTATCGCAACGGCGGTTTCTATCTGCTCGCTCATATGAAAATACTGCATTAAATTCTCGGAAACGTTGTTGCCGACCAATTCACTTGCCCCGACAAACGGGCGGAAAAAGCCGTCCTCTTTTACAACGGTCAGATAACCGCCGTTAAGTCTGCCGTTGCACGCGCCGTCAATATATCCGCGAATGTGCAAATCTTTGTCGCCCGAAACGCTGACCGCGCCCGCGTCGCCGTTTGACTTAACCGTAAGCGAAACCGCGCCCCTGTCGCTTTTAAGACAGCCTGACATAAACGCCGCCGCCGTCAAAAGCGAACCCAGCGTCTTTGCCGAATCTTCTTTCAAATTATGAATTGCAATCGCGTCGTTGACAAGCTTTGTCGTTTCAAGCACCGAAAGCGAAACCTGCCTGTCAAAGATTAAAGCCTTGTAAAGTTTATTCATAGCCGTGTGCAGATAAAATTTATCCTCTCCGATTTTTCTTTTCCGAGATGCCCCTCCGCCGAAGCTTCGAATCCGCATTCGCGCAGACAGGAGAGTATCTCTTCTTCTTCGTATATATATTGAACGTGCCTCTCGTCAAAGCGCGCGTAATTCCCGTTTGAAAGACGTTCGAAGATTGTCAAATCCATAGTAACGCTGTCGCCGTTTAACGCGTTGAACCAAATATAGGAAACGTCCTCGCCGTCCTCGGCAAACAAATTATTGCCGACGGTGTGTCTAAGTTTGTCGGCGGAGCTTATATCGAATATGAACGCGCCGCCTTTTTTAAGGCAGGCCGCAACGTGGGCAAACGCGCTTTTGAGTTTTGATTTGGGGACGTAATTGATACAGTCGTTAATCGCAAGACAAAAATCTTGTTTTGCAGTTACTTTTAGTTTGGTAATATCGCCGAGTAAAAATTCGGCGCGGACACCCTCTTTAACGGCAAGTTTTTTCGCCGCGTCAAGCATTTGCGGAGAAATATCGATACCCGTCACAGAAAATCCCGCTCTTTCAAACGCACGCGTGAAATAGCCGTTACCGCAGCCGATATCAAGTCCGCAACGGCCTTTTGCTTTGGTTTTAACCAGTTCAATTAAATACTGCGACCATTGTTCATAGCCGCAGTCCTCGTTTAAATATTCAAACCACCTGCCGAGAGCAGAGTAAGAATTTCCCATTTATTTCCTTACCTTAAAAGATTATCCGAACTAATCTTTTTGTTTTTGGATTTTTTGCCGTCGGTTTTTAACACTTTTTCACGTTCGGCAAACAGCGCATTGTATTCCTTGTAGACAGGGTCGTTGATATGCGCTTTTTCATAAGCGGAAATCTCTTCGCCGAGTTTTTTCCTGTTTTCGGAAACGGCATTTAAGTCACTGCGGGAAAAGGTTGCCGAAAGGGTTTTAACCTGCTTTTCTTCTATGGGAAGAATGGGCTTGCAGATAAGCTCGCTTCTGCCTGCCGCAAGCAACTCTCCGGCGATGCTCTTTGCGTCATCCGCCTGTTCGCTTGCAGTTTTTTCTTGAATTTTTTTGGTCTTAGCCTTTTCATCAACCTTTTTAATGTTGGGTGTAACGTACAAATCAAACACCCACTGAGTGTAACTCATCCAGACCAAAAGAATAAATGAAAACCCGAAAATAAGCAAAAGGAAATAAGCTATAAATTTAATCACCGGCACCGCAATTCCTATCAGCAGTATCCAGACGGGAACAAGTGCGAACGCCGAAAAGAAAAGCGTTTGAATCGGACTGCCTGCCATAAGCACGAAAGAGTTTTTCAAAAGCTGTCCGAATTTAAGTTTATAGCTTACGCCGGTTGCAATAAGCCAGGCGCAGTAAATACCGATAAATATCGTTGCGATAATTATGAAGACGTACGCCGTCATTGCTCCGCCGATTGACTGACCGTGCGCCGCAGCCAAATCTTTCCAGTCGCCGATAATTACGCAACCGAAGAAAAACGTCATAAATACGGTCAGGGGTGCGGCAACGTTGAGATAACCGACTTTTACGCCGTAAAAAAAGCTTTTTACTGAAAACTTGCCGTAAGTTGCGACGAGTTTTTTCATTGAATACGCCCCTCCGGCAATGCCGACGGAAGCAATTAAACCTGCCGCAACAAGCAGTCCGTAAAACATTAAATCTGCGGAAAGATAAATACTTTCGTTTAAGCCCTGCGTTCCGGGATACGACGGATAGCCTATGCCGGTGTTTGAATTAAAGGGGTATTGTATGCCAAGCCCGCTTATATACAGAGTGCGGATAATCAACACCGCAACGGCAGGCAAAAAGAACATCAGCACAAGTAAATTGTTTAATACTATTTTGCCGAAGTTACTTTTAAACACCGACCAGGTATCACCCCACCTTCCCCTTTCGGAAGCCGTGCGTACGTAGTCGCTGTCGGCAAGCTCGTTGCCTTCAAGATTTGTTACCGTAAATGCCATTTTTTGTTAACCTTAGATATTTCTTCAATTAATTTTAACATACATTTACAAAATTTACAACTGTTTTTTGCAAGTCGCTTAAAATCTTACTGCGGTAATTCAATTCCTCAAATTGCGGAACGTGCAAACACACTTCACTCATTCAAATTCTCCCTTGCGGTGGCAAGCATAAGCTTTATGCGGTTTTCCTGATTGACCTTGGTTGCCGACGGGTCGTAGTCCACCGCGACGATATTTTCGTCCTTGTATAAATTTTTGAGCGTGCGTATCGCCCCCTTGCCCACAACGTGGTTGGGCAGACAGCCGAACGGTTGGGCGCACACGATATTTTTTACGCCCGTTTCGGCAAACGCCGCCATTTCCGCGGGAATAAGCCAGCCCTCGCCCATCTTAACGCCCTGATTTAACACCTTGTCCGCACAGCGTCTTAAATGCTCGAAATCGTGAACGGGTGTAAAAGTGCCGTCCTTTTTAAATTGCTCTATTATTTTAAGCTGTATT
>CAJTQE010000009.1:5114-27394 GCA_910578655.1 uncultured Christensenella sp. | reverse complement strand
GCAAATGATTGTAAAAAACTTTATAAGCAAATGCCTTTAACGCACCGTGCCCGTAAAGCTTTCTGTCGTTGACAACGTTGATTATACAGTAAAGCGCAAAATCAATCATAGGGGGCATAACAGGCTCGCAATCCTCGGAAAGTAAAAATTCTTCAAGTTTATTGTTGCCAAGCCGTGAATACTTTATATAAATTTCGCCGACTATGCCGACTTTAACTTTTTTTTGTCCGCTGCGCTCTACTGCCGCAAACGATTTTATTATTTTTTCGTTTATCTTTTTATAATTTTTGAATTTGCCCTTCCCGAACTGTTCGGTGACAAACGCAATCATTTCGTCGCGCACCTTGTCCGCTGACCCGACCTCAACTTCGTAAGGTTTGGTTTGGTTGTAACACCACATAATGCTGTCGCAATAAAAGACAGAATACAAAACTTTGACGAAAAGCTTTAAAGTCAAGTCAAAACAGGAATCCTTTTCAAGCCCGGATATATTTACCGAAACTACGGGAACGCGCGGAAACTCGGAATAAATCGCTTTTTTAACGAGAGGCATATAGTTGGACGCCCGACAACCGCCGCCCGTTTGAGATATTAAAAGCGCGGTATGCTCCAAGTCGTATTTTCCGCTTTTCAGTGCGTCGAGATACTGCCCCACTACGCAAAGACAGGGATAGCACGTGTCGTTATGGACGTGCTTTAATCCCTCGTCAATTACGGCGCGGCTGTCGTTTTTAAGCACCTCCACGTCGTAGCCTTCAAGCTTAAAAACTTCCTGTATGAGCAGGAAATGCCAACTAAGCATATCGGGTATTAAAATTTTATGGGTTGATTTCATTGACTTATCCCATTTGGGATAGTCGTTTGAATAGTCTGTTAATTTCTTCATATCGTTAAAAAATTATTGTTTTAAAGTCGCCGCAACGCCTCCCGTGCAGTCAAACGGGACAGATACGGGCAGAGCAGAGCGCGTGAGGATTTACGCAATGAGCGTACGCTTACGCTATTAAACAAAACGCAGCGCAACGCCGTTATGCAACGTGTATATACCGTTTATTTTTCTATGGCGGCAAGCATACTTCGAAGCCTTATCTTCACAACGCCGAGATTGTTAATTTCGTCGATTTTAATCTGTGTATAAAGTTTTCCGTTTCTTTCAAGTATTGCGCGAACTTCGTCGGTGGTAACGGCGTCAAGTCCGCACCCGAACGACACAAGCTGAACGAGGTTTATGTTTTTATGCTTTGCAACAAAGTCGGCGGCGCGGTAAAGGCGCGCGTGATAAGTCCATTGATTTAACACGTTTACCTTTAAATTATCGCCCCGTTCAAACACGCTGTCCTCTGAAAGAACGGCAAGGTTAAGCGAAGTCAAAAGTTTGTTTATGCCGTGATTTATTTCGTTATCTATGTGGTAAGGTCTGCCTGCAAGCACTATCACCTGCTTGCCCTCCCGTTCGGCCACGGCAAGAATTTCGTCAGCCTTTTTCTTTATATCGGAATGATAATTTTCAAACCGTTCGAATCCTTTGTCAAGCGCATTTTTAACGGCACGCTTTTTTACCCCGTATTTTTTTAATGAGGCGTGAAGTTTTTTTACGGTGTTAGAACGCATATTCAAATCGATATACGGCATCAGAAAATTGTCGCAAGTAAGTCTGTCGTTGTTGGCTTTCAGCAGTTCGGGATAATACGCAACGACGGGACAGTTATAATGGTTTACCGAACAATGCTCGTCAATGTTGTAACTTTCGCAGGGCATAAAAATGAAATCTATACCTTTATCCAAAAGACTTTCGATATGACCGTGAATTAATTTCGCGGGATAGCAAGCAGTATCCGAAGCGACGGTATGCTGCCCCCTGAAATACAGTTCGCGCGAAGATTTTTCGCTAAGCACAACTTCAAAGCCCAAACTTTCAAAAAACCCCGACCACAGAGGCAGCTGTTCATACATTCCGAGTTGCAGAGGCAGCCCGACCTTGTATTTGCCTTTGGCTCCGTTTACGCATTCAAGCAGGCGTTGCTGTTTGTATGAGTATATATCCAAATCCGCATTTGCAGGTTTAAGACCGGCTCCGCGTTCGCACTTGTTGCCGGATATGTATTTTCTCCCTTCACCGAACGAGATTATATTGATATTGCAGTTTGACGTGCAGCCGTGACAGTTGCTTGACTTTGACGAATAAGTAAAGTCTTTCAAACTTTCGGCGTCTAAGATTTTACTGCCGCCAACCGCCTTTTCTTTTGCGTAAAGCGCAGCGCCGAACGCGCCCATAAGTCCCGCAATTCCCGGCCTTATTACCTGCTTGCCCGTCTCTTTTTCGAAGGAACGTAAAACCGCGTCGTTCAAGAAGGTTCCGCCCTGAACGACGATATTGTCGCCGAGTTCATCCGCGTCGGAAGCTCTTATTACTTTGTAAATTGCATTTTTGACTATTGCAGACGACAGACCTGCCGAAATATCGTCGACGCCCGCACCCTCTTTCTGCGCTTGCTTGACAGCACTGTTCATAAACACAGTACAGCGCGAACCAAGCTCTACGGGGTGCCTTGCAAAAAGTCCTTGCTGAGAAAACTTGTCTATTTCCATTCCCATTGCTTTGGCAAAGGTCTGAATGAAAGAACCGCAACCCGACGAGCAAGCTTCATTAAGCATTATCGAATCTATCGCACCGTTTTTAATTTTGAAACATTTGATGTCCTGTCCGCCTATATCGATGATAAAATCGACATTGGGATTAAAGTGAAGCGCCGCCTTGAAGTGCGCAACCGTTTCAACTATGCCGAAATCGGCATTTATCGCACTTTTTATCAGCTCCTCGCCGTAGCCCGTTACCGCACTTGAACGAATTGTTATTCGGTCGCCGCCGAGAGAGTAAATTTCTTTTAGCTTGTTGATTATTACGTCCAACGGCTGACCGTTGTTGGACTGATAATGAGAATATAAAATTTTGCAGTCAGGTGTAATTAAAATCAGTTTTGTCGTAGTCGAACCCGAATCTATACCGAGATAGCAGTCCCCCGAATAGTTATGGATGTCGGCAAACTGTAAATCGGTTGCGCGGTGACGGCGAACGAATTCGGCATATTCTTCCTCGCTTGAAAACAGCGGTTCTCCCGTGACTATTCCGTCGCTCTCGCTTACGCTTTCAAGCATATTAATTATGTCGTCAAGACTTCTTTCCCTCTGTCCGGCTGAACCGAGCGCCGCGCCTATCGCCATAAAATGGGGCGCGTCGTCAGGGAACACGGCGGTTTCGTCTGACAATTTCAATGTGTCTTTGAACGCCTTTCTCAGTCCTTTTAAAAAGTATAAAGGACCGCCCAAAAACAACACTTTGCCCTTTATCCTCCTGCCTTGTGCAAGACCTGAAACGGTTTGGTCGACTACCGCCTGAAAAATCGAAGCGGCAATATCTTCCTTGCGCGCGCCTTGATTTATGAGAGGCTGAATGTCAGACTTCGCAAAAACTCCGCAACGCGAAGCTATGGGATAAATTTTTTCGGCTTTGAGCGCGCATTCGTCCATTTCCGTTACGGAAATATTCAAAAGTGTTGCCATTTGGTCTATAAACGCACCCGTTCCCCCCGCACAGCTCCCGTTCATACGCTGCTCTGTTCCGCCCGTAATAAAAATTATTTTAGCGTCCTCTCCTCCGAGTTCGACCGCCGCGTCTGCGTCGGGATAAAATTTGCGAATTGCAATAAAGGCAGACTGAACCTCTTGCACAAAGTTCAGTCCGCTCCTTTCAGAAAGCCCCAGGCCCGCACTGCCGGTTATGCTGACGGCGTAATCTCCGCCGAACTTTTTTCGTACGGCTTTAAGTTCTTTAAGCACCGTTTCTTTTACGCACGCATAGTGACGGACGTAGGACTTATATAAAATTTTTTCACCGTCTAACGCAGCAACTTTTACAGTTGTCGAACCGACGTCTATACCGAGAAGTTTCAATGTTTTTTTATCCGACAAAAATTTTATTTTTACTATTATATCATTAAATTGCCGAATTTTCAAATTTATTACTGTGAAATTATTGTAAATTTATACTTGTTTTTTGTCGCCATACCTCCCCTGATATGCCGTTCCGAAAGGTTTATATTTAATACCTTTCTAACGTCCTTAAACAGTTTGACATCAATTTCTCTAAGTCGTTCAGTCACGTCTTTATGTACGGTTGATTTTGAAATATTGAAATGTGTGGCACACGCGCGAACCGTAGTTCCTGTTTCGATAATGTACTCCGCCTCTTTTATCACCCGTTCAGATATATAATCCCACATTGGCTTACTCCCGATTTTTAGGTAATATATATCTATTCAATATTTTGTCGAATTATGCGAATTTTTTGTCGAAAATGCCCTCACTTCACTTTTGTTTTACTCGGTTTTGAAAAGTAACATTATATTATAAAAAGCGCCCCGCAAGGGATATGCACCCCAAAAGTTTGGACAAAAAATTAAATAATTATAATTGAGATTGAGTTCGGTATTTTACCGGACTCATTTTCAGTTTTAAAATAATACGTTCGTTGTTGTAGTAATCAATATAATCTTTTAAGCAACGGATGAATTCATCCGTTGAAGAAAACGTTTCTCCATAAAACATTTCAACTTTCAATCTTCCGAAGAAGTTTTCCATTGCTCCGTTATCCATACAATTACCTTTACGGGACATACTCTGGATAATGTTATGTTCTTGTAAATATCTTTGGTATTCGGAGTGTTGGTATTGCCAGCCTTGGTCTGAATGGAAGATAGGTGTTGCATCGTCCGGAAGCTTTTCCGTTAAACCTTGCAACATTTCTCTTATCTGTTCAAGATTAGGACTTAATGATATAGAATAAGATATTATCTCTCTGTTGTATAAATCCATTACAGGTGAAAGATATATTTTTTCATTACAAACCTTAAACTGCGTTACGTCGGTTGTTAGTTTCTCAAACGGTTTGTTTGCAGAGAATTCTCTGTTTAACAGATTATCCGCAATTTTCCCAACTTCGCCTTTGTAAGAATGATACTTGTCATTTTTACGCTGTTTCCCTCGCAAGTTAAGGCTTTTCATTAGTTTTAACACCGTTTTGTGGTTTATTACTATACCTTTTTGCCGAAGTAACAAAGTAATCCGTCTATATCCGTACCGTTGCTTATTTGTTTCAAACAATTCTTTTATCTCTGCTTTCTCAACGAAGTATTTGTCTGTTTCGCTCTGTTTGAGATAGTAATAAAAGGTACTGCGCGGCAACTTAGAATATGCAAGCAACGCTTTCAGCGGAAACCGCTGCCTTAGTTCAGATATTATTTCGGCTTTTTGCCGTTCTTTTGCTCTTCCGCAAGAACTAAGGCGCTCAGTTTTTTTATGTACTCAATCTCCATTTCGAGATATTCGTTGGTTTTCCGCTATTAAATCATTCTCTATTTCTTTATCTAACGGTTTTTTCCTCGGTCTGCCTGTGCTTTTTCTCCCACGACGTTCTACCATAAATCCAACTGCTCCTTCGGTTAGATATACGCGCTCCCATTCTTTAAGCCGGTTTTTATAATTATCTTCCCGTTCGCCTGCCCAATATTTCCTCGCAGCTTCACGATAGCTTAAATGATTTTCCCGCATATCCATTATAACCGATATTTTAAATTCTGGCGAGTACTTTGTGTTATATTCCTTCTTCCTTGACATAAAATTATGCACCTCCAAATGTTTGTCTAACTTTTGGGGTGCATATCATTAAAGCTGCTTATCTTTTAATTCAAATAACCGTGTTGGCGCAGGGTTGAGATTATTTCGGCGCAGCTGCTTTCGTTTAACTGCTCTGACGGAGACTCAACCATAAGTCTTACAAGCGGTTCCGTACCCGACGCCCGAAGCAGTATTCTTCCGCCTTGAAGCGATTTTTCCGCTTTGCGCACGGCGGACTTGACGGCGGCGTCGGACACCGCCTGATACTTATCCGTAACGCTTAAATTTATGAGCGTTTGCGGAAATAGTTTTAAAGGTTTGCACAACTTAGAAAGCGTAGTTTTTTGCGCTATTAACGCCTCCATCACCTTTAAACTTGTCAATATTCCGTCGCCCGTAGTCGAATACTTTGAAAAAATTATATGTCCCGACTGTTCGCCCCCCAGTCTGCAACCGTGCTTCATCATATACTCGTGTACGAACTTATCGCCGACGGGCGTCTTTGCATAGTCAATGCCCTCAGCCCCGAAAGCTTTATAGAGTCCGCAGTTTGACATAACTGTGGTAACTACCTTGTTATTTAAAAGCTCGCCGTTGTCTTTCATATACTTTGCGCACAAATAAAGAATATGGTCGCCCGTTACGATGTTGGCGTTCTCATCGACGCATAGGCATCTGTCCGCGTCCCCGTCATAAGCAAAACCCACGTCAAGTTTTTTGTCCGCGACTAATTTTTGCAATCCCTCGATGTGGGTCGAACCTGCGTTATCGTTTATATTCAAGCCGTCGGGTTGAGCGTTGATAACGTAAGTCGTTGCCCCCAAAGCATCAAACACAGCCTTTGCGATATCCCAACCGCTTCCGTTTGCGCAATCAAGCCCGACTTTTTTACCGCGAAAAGAATACAGACCCAGCGAAATCAAATGTCCGATATATCTATTTCTGCCCGAAGAAAAATCGACCGTTTTACCTATCCTGTCTTTCTCGGCAAACGGAATTTCAGGCGTGACACCGTCGATATAGTCCTCGATTAAAAGACAGACCTCCTCGCTCATTTTTTCGCCTTGACCGTTTATCAGCTTTATGCCGTTATCGTAATAGGGGTTGTGACTTGCGGAAATCATAATTCCGCAGTCGAAGCGGTCCACCCTTGTAACGTACGCGACGGACGGCGTTGTCGTTACGTGCATAGTGTAAGCGTCCGCCCCCGACGCGGTAAGACCTGCAATTAAGCTGTATTCGAACATATAACTCGAACGGCGCGTATCCTTACCTATTACCACCCTTGCAGGCTGACCGTCCGCGCCCTTCTGTCCGCACAGATACCAGCCGAGAAATCTGCCGACTTTATAAGCGTGGTCGGCAGTAAGAACTTTATTCGCCTCGCCGCGAAAACCGTCTGTTCCGAAATATTTACCCATACTTACATTACTATGCGCACGCAAAAAAAACTGACACGGGCGTTTTGACCGTGTCAGAATTTAATTAAGTATGGTACCGAGTTTTTCAAGCACTCTTTCAAGCCCCTGACGCGTTTCGGCTGAGGTTGGGATTATGTCGCCTGCGCCGCACTTGTACTTTGCGGCTATTTCCTGCACGCTTCTGCCGACCGCAGCCTTAGAAAGCTTATCAGCCTTAGTTGCAATTATCGTAAACGGTATTATATTATAGTATAGATACTCAACCATTTGCAAGTCGTCCGCGTTAGGTCCGTGACGAACATCGCAAAGCGCAAAAACGTGATTTGCACGTTTTTCGGCAAAAAACACCTCTATCAGCTGTGCCCACTTGCGTTTTTCGTTCTTGGAAACGCAGGCATATCCGTAACCGGGAAGGTCAGCAAGAATGAATTCGCCGCAATCGAAATAATTTACGAGTCGCGTCCTGCCCGGGTCCTTTGAAACCTTAGCAAGCTTTTTACGGTTTGTAAGCATATTTATAAAGCTTGACTTACCCACGTTGGATTTTCCGACGACGGCTATAACGGGTTTATCCGTTTCGATAAACTGTTCTTTGCTTGCCGCGCTGGTTATAAATTCCGCATTAGTAATTTTCAACATATCAAAGCCCCTTTATCGCCGTTTTAAAAACTTTTGAAACGTCGGTTACGGGAATGAAATTGATGCTGTCCTTTATCGTCTTGGGAATATCTTCCAAATCTTTCTGGTTGTCGGCAGGAATAATGACGTCGTGGATACCTATTCTGTACGCCGCAAGCGCCTTTTCTTTAAGTCCGCCGATAGGCAGAACTTTGCCGCGAAGGGTTATTTCGCCGGTCATTGCAATGCTTTTTTTGACGGGTTTTTGCGTGAACGCCGAAAGTATTGCCGTAGCCATAGTAATGCCCGCGCTCGGCCCGTCCTTCGGAGTAGCCCCTTCGGGGACGTGAATGTGAATGTCGGTATTTTCAAAAGCGGAGTTATCCAAGCCGTAACTTGCGCTGTTTGAGCGAATATAACTTATTGCCGTGCGCGCACTCTCTTTCATTACGTCGCCGAGTTTGCCCGTAAGCAAAATATCGCCCTTGCCGTGCATCGCGGAAACTTCTATGGTAAGCGTAGTTCCGCCGACCGCCGTCCAGGCAAGTCCGGTAGCCGCACCCACCTCGTCAACCTTTAAAGCCTTACCGTCCCTATCGTATCTCTTTGCTCCGAGTATGTTGCAAATGTCGCTTTCGGTAACGGCAACGGAAGTTTCCTTCCCGTCCGACAGCCGAACCGCCGCTTTTCGGCACACTGCGTCAATTTGCCTTTCCAGTCCGCGCACGCCGGCTTCCCTTGTATAGCCGTCGATAATGGCGTCTATTGCGCCGTCGGTAATCGAAAATTCTTCCTCTTTAAGCCCGTTGGCCTCCCTCTTTTTGGGGACGAGATAGCGTTTGGCAATTTCCTTTTTCTCTTCGGGGGTATAGCCGGTAAGCTCGATTATTTCCATTCTGTCCAAAAGGGGAACGGGGATAGTGTCAAGACTGTTCGCCGTAGTAATAAACAAAACCTTGCTTAAATCGTAAGGCACTTCGATATACCTGTCAACGAAAGTAGAGTTCTGCGCAGGGTCTAAAACCTCCAAAAGCGCGTCCGCGGGGTCGCCGCGCATATCGGAAGAAATTTTGTCTATTTCATCCAAAAGGAATACGGGATTTACCGAACCCGCTTTTTTCATTCCGCTGATAAGTCTGCCGGGCATAGCGCCGACGTAAGTTTTTCTGTGACCGCGCACTTCCGCTTCGTCCTTGACTCCGCCCAAACTCATACGGACGAATTTTCTGCCCAGACTTCTTGCAATCGAACTTGCAATTGACGTTTTTCCGACACCGGGAGGCCCGACGAAACACAGTATAGGCGCGTTAAGTCCGCCCGTGCGTTTCATCACCGCAAGATATTCGGTTATTCTTTCCTTTATTTTTTCAAGGCCGTAATGGTCCTCGTTGAGAACCTTTACCGCGTCAGAAAGTTTTTCGGTATCCTCGGTACGTTCGCTCCAAGGAATGTCAAGCATCCAGTCGAGATATACGCGCAAGACGTTATAATCCGGCGAAGACGTCTGCATACCCGACATACGGGAAAGCTCCTTTAAAGCCTTTCTTTCGCCCTCCGCGCTCATTCCCTTTGCTTTGATGCGTTCTTCAAGCTCAAATCTCTCGTTCTCGTCGTCGCCGAGTTCGGTATGAATGGCTTTAAGCTGTTCGCGCAGATAATACTCTTTTTGATTTTTTTCTATGCTCTGCCTTACGGCGGTATTAATTTTGCGTTCCAGCCGCAGAATTTCAAGCTCGTCGTTTAAAATCTTATCAAGTTTTTTAAGCCTTTCGACGGTGCGCGGACACTCCAAAAGCTCCTGCTTCTGCTCTATACGGATTTGCAGATAATGACCTGCAATATTGACGAGCTCGTCGGGGTCTGTACACTTATCGAGATTTGCCGCCCCCTCTTTGGTAACGCGGCTGTCCGTTGCCGTTACGTCCTTTAAAATTTCTTTGGACGTGCGGAAATAAGCTTCTTCCAAAGCGCTGTCGCCGTGAACGGGCGTAATTTCTTCAACGGTTGCAATAAACGTTCCTTCCTCTTTTCTTACCTGCCTTGCCGTTGCGCGGAAAAGACCTTCGACCGTAAGCCGAAGGCTGCTGCCGGGAAGACGGGCAATCTGTTTAAGACGCACGACCGTACCGACAGCGTAAACGTCGTCGTCTGAAATTTCGTCTTTTTCGGACTGTTTCTGCGTGCAGACGAAAAGACGGGAATCGCCGTCCGCCGCGCTTTTAACAGCGCCGAGGGATATGACCCTGCCTACGTCAAAGCTTACAGTAGTATTCGGGAAAACGACTCTGCCGCGAAGCGCAAGCAGAGGATAATCTTGAAATTTAGCCATTTTAACTCCAAAAAACGCGCCAAATGATTTGGCGCGTAATTTAACTTGTTAAGCCGATTCGCCGTAAATTAATTTCGGTTCGGCATTTGCCGTAACACATTCACGCGTTACGACCACTTCTTTTATATTTTCTTCGGACGGAAGCTTATACATCACCGAAGTCATAAAACCTTCGATAATGGTTCGCAATCCCCTTGCGCCTGTCTTTAAGCGGATTGCCGTATTTGCAATTTCGCGCACTGCGCCGTCTTCTACCGTAAGTTTGACGCCGTCCATAGCGATAAGCTTTTGATACTGCTTTATTATTGCGTTTTTGGGCTTAGTCAAAATATTTACCAAAGCGTCCTCGTTCAGGGGGTGCAGACTTACCACTATCGGAACTCTGCCGACAAATTCGGGAATAAGTCCGAAGTTGGTTAAATCGTGGGGCTTAACGTCCGAAAGCATTTCATATACGTTTTCCTCTTCGTTTTTTACCGCACCGCCGAAGCCGAGCGTGGTATTGTCCCTGCGTTTTTGAACTATTTTATCAAGCCCGACGAACGCGCCGCCGCAAATGAATAAAATATTGGTGGTGTCAATCCTCAGACATTCCTGCTGAGGGTGCTTTCTTCCGCCCTGAGGGGGAACGTTTGCAACCGTGCTTTCGATAATTTTCAAAAGCGCCTGCTGAACGCCCTCGCCCGACACGTCGCGGGTTATGGAAACGTTTTCGCTCTTCCTTGCAATTTTGTCTATTTCGTCGATATAGATAATACCGTGCTCCGCCCTTGCAACGTCATAGTCTGCGTTTTGGATAAGCTTTAACAAAATGTTCTCGACATCCTCGCCGACGTAACCCGCCTCCGTTAAAGTGGTTGCGTCTGCCGCAGCGAAAGGCACGTTAAGAATTTTGGCAAGCGTCCTTGCAAGCAACGTCTTACCGCAGCCCGTCGGGCCCAGAAGAAGAATATTGCTTTTTTCTATTTCCACTTCGTTATCGTCGCGCAAACCCGACAAGTGATTTATACGCTTATAATGGTTATACACGGCAACGGAAAGAACTTTTTTTGCTTCGTCCTGTCCTACGATATATTTATCAAGCTCTTCCTTTATTTCAAAAGGTTTTTTAAGCGGTACGGGCTGTTTGGGCGAATCCGCGCTCAGTTCGTCAATCATATCGTTGCAAATAAGTACACACTCGTCGCAAATACACGCGCCGTCCTGACCGCTGATAAGACGGCTTACTTTATCTTCGGACTTTCCGCAAAATGAACAAAATCTTTTATCTTTCAATAAAATCCTCACAAATTAGTTTTCTTTTCAACATTTGTATTTTAAAAGCTTATCTTTTAACAAATACTTTGTCTATAAGGCCGTATTCCATCGCCTCGTCCGCCGAAAGGAAATTGTCGCGGTCGGTATCGTGTTCTATCTGCGACAGGGGCTTCCCCGAATTTTTCGCAAGTATTTCGTTCAGTCTGCGCTTTGTTCTCAAAATATGCTCTGCGGCAATTTTAATGTCGCTTGCCTGACCCTGCGCACCGCCCAAAGGCTGGTGTATCATAATTTCACTGTTGGGAAGGGCAAATCTCTTGCCTTTCTGTCCGCTTGAAAGAAGGAACGCGCCCATAGAAGCCGCCATACCTATACATATAGTAGAAACGTCGCACTTGATATAGTTCATCGTGTCGTAAATTGCAAGTCCTGCGGAAACCGAGCCGCCGGGGCTGTTTATATATAGTGAAATGTCCTTTTGGGGGTCCTTTGCTTCAAGATAAATAAGCTGCGCAACCACTGTGTTTGCAACGGCGTCGTCAATTTCTCCGCTCAAAAAAATTATTCTGTCCTCTAAAAGACGGCTATAAATGTCGTACGAACGCTCGCCTCGAGAGGTCTGCTCTACAATATAAGGAACCAATGCGTTTTTTTCCATAAATACGCTCCTTTAATTTTCTTTCTTTTCTGTCTTTTTAGCCGCGGGTTTCTTTGCCGCCGTTGCAGTCTTTGTTGCGGCAGTCTTTGTTGCGGCAGTCTTTGTTGCGGCGGTTTTAGCCGCAGGTTTCTTTGCGGCAGGTTTTTCACCCTCTGCAACAAGTTCGTTGTTTGCCGTAAGGAAATCAAACAGCTTAGTTATTACTATATCGTTTGCAATATATTCAAGCTGACGGGGATTCATTGACTTCTTGTACTCTTCAACTTTCTTATCTACAGACTTTGCCTGTTCTTCAACCTTTGCATCTATTTCGCTTTGTTCGGCTTTGATGCCTTCGGTTCTTACAATTTTATCGATTATAAGCTGATGCAAAACTCTCGGTTCTGCCTGCCCCTTGAACTGAGTGCGGAAATCTTCCATAGTCAGTTGCATATATTTGAGATAGTCGTCAAGTTTCAAGCCCTGATACATTAAGCGATAGCTGAAATCCTGAACCAGCTTGTCAATTTCGCTCTCTATCATAGCGTCGGGAATTACAGTCGTCGTATGCTTGCTTATTTCTTCAAGAATACTGTTTTCGGTTTCGTCTCTGCCGCGAAGCTGCGCGCTCTTTTCAAGACGCTCGCGCGTTTTAGCCTTATAATCCGCAACCGTTTCAACGCCTGCGTGACCCTTTACGAACTCGTCCGTAAGTTCCGGATAAATTTTTTCGGTAATTTTATTGAGCGTGATATTGAACACGGCGTCCTTGCCGCGAAGATTATCCGCCTGATACTCTTCGGGGAATCTGACGTTGATGTCTTTGTTTTCGCCCGTCTTCATTCCGACAACCGCGTCCTCGAAACCGGGAATAAAAGCGCCGCTGCCTAAAACGAGGTTATAGTCCTCAGCCGTGCCGCCGGGAAATTTTTCGCCGTCAACGCTGCCCGAAAAATCGATATTTACAGTGTCGCCGTTTTTGCAAGCCCGGTCCGTAACCTCTTTGTCGGTTGCCTGACTTTCCAAAATTTTGTTTGCTTCCTTATCGACTTCGGCATCGGTAACATTATATTCAAATTTTTTGATTTTTAAACCCTTATAGCTGTCAATGGTGACTTCGGGCTTAACGGGAACGATAGCGGAAAGCACTACGCCCTCGCCCTCTTTCATCTCTTCCACGTCAAGTTCGGGTTCGCCGACTGCCGTGAAGTTGCCCTTTTCCTTATCGAGAATTTCGGGATAATGCTTGCCGTAAAGCAAGTTGAAAGCCTCTTCATAGAAAACGCCCTTGCCGTAGTAATTTTCCAAAACGGGTTTGGGCGCTTTGCCCTTTCTGAAACCGGGTACGGCGTATTTGCCCCTGACTTTGATATACGACGCGTTTATTGCGTCCTGCCATTCCTGTTCGGTAAATGTAATCAAAAGTTTTACCGTACTCTTTTCGCCGACAGACTGTGTATACTTCATAAAAATCTCCTACTAAGTTAAAATAAAATTTTATACGGATAACATTTTACCACATAATATTTTTTTTGAAAAGCGTTTTGCGTTTACATTTGTTAAAATTTACTATATAATAAAGCGCGAATTCTAAAACGAGGTGTAACCGATGCCGCAGGACGCATATACTTTAAGATACATCGCCAAAGAGCTGAAAGAAAAGTTAACCGGCGGAAAAATTTCGCGCATAATTCAGCCTACGCGCGACAGCCTTACCTTTTTAATATACACGGGGGTCGGCAACGTTAAACTTGAAGCCTGCCTTGCCGCACAGTCGCCGCGCCTCAGTCTGGCGGACGGCGACGCTTCCGCCCCCGCCGTTGCGCCGAATTTTTGCATGCTGCTCAGAAAGCATTTGCAAAACGCGCAAATTCTTGACGTTGTTCAGCCCGAATTCGAGCGGATAGTTTGTTTCGATTTGAAATGCACTTCCGAATTTACCGTAACGAATATGCGCCTTTACTTTGAAATTATGGGCAAATATTCGAATGCGGTACTCTGCGAAAACGGCGTAATAGTCGGCGCGCTGAAAACCACCGCAATAAGCGAAAACACAAAACGCGTACTGTTCGGAGGAGTTAAATATACTCTCCCGGCACCGCAGGACAAGTTTTCGCCCTGCGATACGGAAAATATAGCTAAGGCTTTAAGCGGCTTCGGAGGCGATAAAGCGCAGTTCATCAGCGACAACATAAAGGGAATTTGCTACGCTACCGCCATTGAAATTATAAACCTGTACGGAGAAAACCCGACCGCAGAACAAATAAAGTCTTTTATTTTTGACGAAAAACCGGAGCCGTGCGTGGTCTATTCAGACGGACAGCCTTCGGATTTTAAAGTGCGCTCTTCTTCATCCGACCGTAAAATGTACCCCGACGTACTTTCCGCGCAGAGCGCGTACTACTCTTTCGTCACCGAAAAGCGCAACTTCAACGAAAAGAAAACCAAGATTTGTTCGGCATTAAATGCGGCGGTTAAAAAAATTGAAAAGCGGCTTGCACAGATGAGGGATAAACTCGACGAGTGCAAGGATATGGATATTATCAAGCTGAAAGGCGAACTCCTTACCGCCAACGTATACGCGGTAAAACGCGGTGACGCTAAATTTGAAGCCGTCAACTATTACGACGAAAACGGCGGTAAAATTACCATAGAACTCGATAGAACGCTTACGCCGTCGCAGAATATGCAAAAATATTACAAACGCTATTCAAAGCTTAAAAGAACCGCACTCAGCGTCGGGGAACAGTTAAAAACCGCCTCCGCGCAAAGAGATTACTTAAACTGCATATATGCGCACGTTAACGCAGCTGAAATTATTTCCGATTTGGAGGAAATCGAGGACGAGCTTGTTTCGTTGCAGCTTATAAAGCAAACCGTAAAAAAGAAAAAGTCCGTTCCCGTACCTTACAGAACTTACCTCTGCGACGGCTTTAAAATACTTGCAGGCAGAAACAACGTGCAGAACGACAGGCTGACAAAATCGCTTGCGCCCGACGATTTATGGCTGCACACGCAAAAATATCACTCGGCACACGTTGCCGTTATTGCGGAGGGGAAAAAGGTTCCCGACAGAGTGATAAAGGTTGCCGCGCAGATTTGCGCCTACTATTCCGACGGACGGGAAGGAAACAAAATTCCCGTCGACTATACTTTGAAAAAATTCGTCAAAAAGCCGTCCGGAGCGAATGTCGGTTTTGCGGTATACACCGATTACTCTACTGCGCTTGCCGACCCCGACCGCCACAACGAACTTTTACGGGAAAATTAAATTTTACCGTATAAAACACCGCAAAATCAGTCAATAATCATTGGTATGGACAGGATTTGCGGTGCGGTTTTAAATAAAATTCACGCCCTTTCACCCGCGGGGCGTTACGTTATTATCGCCGAGGACGAGTTTTTGGAGGCATTCCCTCAGGGCTATGAAAGAAGTTTTGAGGCGCTTAAACGCTCGCTTACTTCGCTTTGCAAAGAGGGATACATCGACGTTAAATATTCACGCGGAGAAATTTACTGCGTTGCGCCCTTAAAAAAATATGTTGATGAAACGCCGCAGGAAGAAGAGGAAATTTATGAAGAACGCAGCAGGTCGATTTTAGACCCCGTGCTCATTTCCGCGTTTGCCGGCGGAGCGTTGGGCAGCCTTATAATTTCGCTGATATTCGCGTTCGTGTAATATGCTGACGAGAAACGAAGACGAAATAATGCGCGCCGTTTACGACCTTTGCGACGGGACGGAAAGCTGCCTTATTTCACCTGCCGAGATACTGTCCCTGCTGCCTGCAAAGCGAAAATATAATTACGAAAAAGTTGACGCCGTGCTGCGAGACCTTATGCACGACGGCTATTTTGATTTGATTTCGTCGGAAAGAAAGGGCGAAAAAATGTACGTTATCAACCTTAAAGAGGGCGGATATTCTTATAAGCGTATGATTAAACAGCGCAGGCGTGACGTTGCTTTCAGGATTACTCTTGCCTTAATAGGCGCGGTTTCCACTTTTATATTCGGTCTGATAATTAAAAGCATTTTCGGATAGATACCAATTTACTTGATTTTTGATTTGAAATTTGGTAAAATTGCCTTAAAGATTTTGTTCCAGAGGCAAAGTATATGAAAAATAAAAAATTATTTTTATCGTTAACTGCCGTCATTTCGGCAGTAGTATTTTTAGGTATTTTCGTTTTAATTTGGTTTTGCGGCGATATTTATAAAGATTTTAAAAGATTCAACAAAGAAATTGCTATCGAGGGGCTTGACGACGGCGCGGTTCCGCAGGGGCTTGCTTCCTACTACGCGTCTTACACGGACGGCGTAGACGCAAGCGGCAACCCGTTAAGAAGAAAACAGGCTTACTTTTTGCAGAGCGCGTATATGACGGACGGTTCCCCCTCGCGCATATACGTTACGGGTTTAAACACCGGATACGTCGGGTACGTTACTTTGGTTAACGAGGACGGGACACCCCATACAGGTCACGTAGGCGGAATCGCCACGAACGGCGCAAGACTTTGGATTGCATACAAAGACAGCGTTCTTGTTGCGACTAAAAGCGAAGAATATAAAACCGAAAATATCCTGAGCGAAATTATAGACAAAGCTTCAAAGAATAACGAATTACCCGACGGCGAAAAACTTACCATTCAGATCACCGCCTCGTTCAAAGCCAACTGCAATGTTGCTTTCTTATATTATTACGACGACCCGCGATATCAGGGTACGACTTACGACAGACTTTACGTAGGAGAGTTTTACCGAAAAGGCAATTACGAAACGGACAAAAATCATCGCTTCAAGACGCCTAACGGATACAACAACACCGCGTTTATGTATGAGTATAACGTAGACTCGAATAACGACAACAACCGCTTTGGTTTGACCCGTCTTGACAGTCAGGCATCAAGCGACAAATTCACCGAAGAAAATAACGTACCCAAAATTCAAAGGATATTCTCACTACCCGAAATGATACAGGGAATTGCTTTTTCCGGAAGAGCGGGTTACAGCACCAACGACGGTCACCTTATACTTTCGCAAAGCTACGGGCTCTCGAATTCGCACCTTCTCTGCTTTGACTGGGGAAAAGTAGTTTCCGCAGGCAACAGAAAGAAATATACCGAACTTATCGAAGAAAAGACGGGCAAAAAAGACAGCTTTGTGTACAAAGACGTATATGAAACTTACGGCGACAGACAGAAACCCTATTCCGACAACGGACTTTACGTCTATTTTGTAGACAAGGGCAACAAAGAAATGTTTACTAAGGACTATTCCATTCCGTCAATGTCAGAAGGTATGTGCAACGTTACACGTAACGACCAAAATCAACCTACCAGCAAGAAAGTATACGTTTTGTTTGAATCGGCAAGCAAAAAGTATAAAGCATTCACAAGAGAACCCTTAAAGCACGTTTACAGCTTTACCTATCACGGATAATAAAAAATAGGCGGTGCGCTTTAAAAGCGCACCGCCGTATTTTTATTTTTGCACTTATTTTATGAATGCACAGCAAGCCTTATACAGCGAGTACACGTCCGCTTTGGAAATAAGTTCGTAAGGGGCGTGCATAGAAAGCACGGGCACGCCTACGTCCACCGTCTCTATGCCGAGATTTGCAATATACATTGCCACCGTGCCGCCGCCGCCGGCGTCTACCGCACCGAGCTCGCCCGTCTGCCAGAATACGCCGTTGTCTTCCAAAATATCACGGATAAAGCCCATATATTCAGCCGACGCGTCGTTTGACGACGCCTTGCCGCGCGACCCGGTATATTTGGAAATTGCCGCACCGCACGACGCAACGGTTGTGTTGCGCTTTTCGAAAACCGAGCTGTAAGCAGGGTCGAACGCAGCAGTTACGTCTGCGGAAATACATTTTGAATTATATCTTACTTCAATGGGATTTGCGCCGAAAGAATGCGCTATCGTATCTATCACGTCGCAGATGACCTTGCTCTGCATACCCGTGTTGCCGCTGCTGCCCACCTCTTCCTTATCGGCAAATACCGAAAGTACCGTATGGGGCGAATCGATATCGAATATAGCTCTCATTTCGGGATATGCGCAAACCTTGTCGTCGTGTCCGTAAGCGGAAATCAACGCGCCGTCAAAGCCGACGTCCCTTGCCTTGCCCGCGGGAACGAAACAGAGTTCGGAACACTGAAAGTCAATTTCCGTAATGCCGTACTTTTTGTTTAAAAGCTTCAAAACAGCCAACTTTACGCACTCTTTATCTTCCTCGTCGTCCACTGCCGGAAGTCCGCCGACCACCGCGTTTAAGCTTTCGGGGTCAATCGCCTTGCCCAAAGTTTTTGCAGCCTGCTCCGCGCCGAGGTGAGGCAGAATGTCGGTGATATAGAAAATGGGGTCGTTTTCGTCCTCGCCGACGACTATACTCTTCTTCTCTCCGCCGCGCAGCATAACGACACCGTGCAATGCAAGGGGAAGCGCGGTCCACTGATATTTTTTAATTCCGCCGTAGTAATGCGTCTTTAAATAGCACAGCCCCGACTCTTCGTACATAGGATTGGGCTTTAAGTCAAGACGGGGCGAATCGACGTGCGCAACCATAATTCTTACGCCGTCCTTAGCAACGTCCTCCGTTCCGACGCTGATTAAAAATACGTTCTTTTCACGGTTGATGAAATATCGCTTGTCGCCTGCTTTCAGTTTTTCCGAAAAGCTGAACGGCTTAAATCCGTGCGCCTCCGCCTCTCTTTTTGCCTCTATCGCCGCGTCGCGCTCGGTTTTGGAATTATCGAGAAATTTTTTGTAAGCCTCGCCGAATTCGTATATTTTTTTCAACTCTTTTCCGTCGGCTTCTTTGTACACGTTTTTACGCGTATATTTAAGTTCCATTGTATTTGCTTCCTTAAAAATATTTATTTTTTATATTATAATATCCGAACGCATAAAAGTCAAATAAATATTTTATTACTTATTTTATATTTTCGCCCTTTAATGATTTTACTATTTATAAATAATAGTGTATAATAAGAAGAGTATGAAAAACGGAAAATATGCCGCAAAAAAGATTGCAGTGCTTGCAATCTTTACTGCGCTCAGTCTTATCGCGTTCATAATCGAAAACCAGTTTCCTCCGATGTTTATTCCCGGCGCGAGAATGGGACTTGCAAACATTTTTTCGTTTGCCGCACTGATTATGTTTTCACCGGTTGAGGCGCTTGCAATAGTTGCAATCCGCACCGGTCTCGGCGCGATTTTTGCCGGCAACGTTTCCGCGCTTTTGTACAGTTTTACCGGCGGCGTTGTATCGATGAGCGTATCATCTGTTCTGATGTACACCGTGTATCCGCGCGTTTCCGTAATGTCCGTATCCGTACTTGCTGCGGTTTCGCACAATGTTACGCAAAATATCGTGTTTGTAATACTTTCGGGAACTGCGCTGACATTCGGATATATGCCGTATCTCGTTCTTCTGGGCGTGCTTTCGGGCGCGATAGTCGGCGGAGTAACTATGTTGATATTCAAAAAAGTGCCTAAAAGCGTGTTTGAAAGAGCATCGGGCACGAAAATCAAAAAAGAGGAAAAACTGCCCGAATAGGCGTTTTCATAAATTCAAAAAAAATTTAAAAGGAGTATATACAGTTGAAAGCAGTAAAAGGTAAATACTACTTCGGCGGCATACATCCGCGCGGTATGAAAGAGCTGTCCGCGTCTGCCGCCCTCGAAGTATTCCCCGAACCCGAAGAGGTTGCAATTTCAACTTCGCAGTCGTTCGGCAAGCCTGCGATTCCCGCCGTTACGGTAGGTCAGGCTGTCAAGGAAGGCGAAGTTATTGCACATGCCGACGGGGCTATCTCTTCCGACGTTTTTGCAAGCATCAGCGGAACCGTCAAAGAGATTAAGGATATTACGGGCGACAGAGGCAACGAAACCTACATCGTCATTCAATCCGACGGCCGGCACACGAAAAGCTACCTCCCCCCTCTCACCGCACCCGATGCAGAGGCAATCAAAGCAAGATTAAAGGATGCAGGCATCGTCGGTTTAGGCGGCGCAGGTTTCCCCACAGCAGTAAAGGCTTCGCCTAAAACACCCGTAGATACGCTTATTCTGAACGGCGCGGAGTGCGAACCCTATCTTACTTGCGACCACCGTCTTATGGTAGAAAAGACGGAAGAGATTATGCGCGGTGCGAGATATCTTGCGGCTGCGCTCGGCGTAAAGAAAATTATCATCGGTATCGAGGCGAACAAGCCCGACGCGATAAAGGCGTTTGAGCAGTTTGACGACGTTCTTCCCGTAGTACTTAAAAAGCAGTACCCTATGGGCGGCGAAAAACAGCTTATCTACGTTACCACGGGCAGAAGAGTCGCGCTAGGCAAACTTCCTGCCGACGTGGGCGTAATCGTTCAGAACGTAGGCACCTGCTTTGCAGTATGCGAGGCGGTCGAACTCGGCAAACCGCTTTACGAAAGAGCGGTCACCGTTTCCGGTAAGTCGGTTGCAACCCCCAAAAACGTTTGGGTCAGGGTCGGAACGCCCGTTCAGAGCATAATAGATTTCTGCGGCGGCGAAAGCTCCGCGCCCAAAAAAGTTGTTTTGGGCGGACCTATGACGGGAACCGCGCTTGCCGGTTACGACGTCTATACACACAAAACCACTTCGGGAATTCTGCTCCTTTCCAAGGAAGAAGCGGCAGCCGAAGAGCCCACCCCCTGCATCAACTGCGGAAAGTGCGCGGACGTCTGCCCTATGCACCTTATGCCTATGAATACCGCGTTCTATTCCGCGGCAGGCGACTTCGAGGCGGCTGAAAAGTACGGCAACGCACGTTCGTGCATAGAATGCGGAGCCTGCGAATACATTTGCCCTGCAAAGCGGCCTTTAATTCAGGCGATAAGAAAGACTAAATCAGAATTGAGAAAGGCAAGCGCGCCCGCCCCCGTCGTCCGCGACGTGGCAGGCAAGCCGCTTAAAGAAATAGACGGCAAGCCCATTGAGGAAGCCGCGCCCGACAATCTTAAAAACAAGGAGGAAAACAATGGATAATACAATAGTAGTTTCCACGCCTCCCCACGTCAAGTCGAAACGGACGACACGCGGCATAATGATTGACGTGTGCATCGCTCTCGCCCCTGCGGCGATTGCCGGCTGCGTATTCTTCGGCTGGCAGGCGCTTATGATAATACTTATGTCGGTATTCGCCTGCGTTGCGACCGAGTTCGTTTATTACTTCATTCAGAACAAGGGATTTGCGCATAAATGCGCGGACGCGGCGTCAGTTTGCAAACGCTTTATAAAGCAGTTTGACTTCACCTCGGTTGTCACGGGACTTATACTCGCCCTCATACTTCCGACCACCGATAAATGGTACGAGGTTTTCTACGAAGTGCTTATCGGCGGCATTTTCTCGATTGCAATCGTAAAAATGCTTTTCGGCGGCACGGGCAAAAACCTGGTCAACCCTGCGGCTGCCGGACGCGTGTTTATGTTTATCAGCTTTTCGGTAGTTACGTACGTGACCTGCAACATCGGCTACATCGGTGACAGCGGCACACTTGAAACCGGCGCGACGAACCTTTCCACCCTGCTCGGCGCGAACGCGACAAGCACGGAAGGCTTGCTTGACCTGTTCCTCGGCACCGGCATTGCAGGCTGCATAGGCGAAACCTGTAAAGCGGCGATATTGCTCGGTTACGTTTACCTTGCGGCAAGGCAGGTAATCAAATGGTGGCAGCCCCTCCTATTCCTTGCGGTATTCGGATTTACCGCAGTGCTGATGTCCGGCTTCAGCTATGAAAGCGGATACAAATTCGATATAGAGCTTTTCCTGCCCCACATTCTCTCGGGCGGCGTGCTGTTCGGCGTAATCTTTATGTTTACCGACTACACCACTTCCCCCAAAGGCGTTTACGGACAGCTTTTCTACTACGTGGTTGCGGCAATTCTCGTTGCGGTGCTCAGATACCTTACGAAAGTCGAGGTAACTTCGTTCGTAATTCTTCTTATGAACCTCGTAGTTCCCCTTATCGACAAATACTTTATCAGAAAGCCTTTCGGCTACAAAAAAGCGAAAAAGGAGGGCAAATAAATGACGGTTAAACAGTTTTTCAAAAGCACTGCTTTTAAATGTATAGTCACTTTACTTTGCGTTCTTTTAATCAGCGGTATTCTCCTTACGCTTGCTTACGGACTTCTTGAAGTTACAGAAGAAGAAAAGTTTAACAGAAAGGTCGGCAATCTTTACAGCGACGGCGCAGCGGTAACTACCGATGACAAAAAAATCGAACCCGTGAAGGTCGGCTCCTCCACTATGGAAAAGCTTTGGTTCATTCCCGAAAAGAACGATTACCTCGTTCAGGTTTCGACAAAGGGCAG
>CAJTQE010000009.1:4234-5100 GCA_910578655.1 uncultured Christensenella sp. | reverse complement strand
ACCTGGGTTATCGTGGAGATGGATTCAACCAACAAAAAGGTTGAGGGCGTCGGCACGGTGCTCGTCTACGACAAAGTTGCTTCCGAGTATGCCGATAAAATCCCCGGCTGGAACACAAACATCGAAAACTTCTCTAACGACTACAAGGACGGAGTTATATACGCATACGGCACTAAGGGCGACCCTATGTATATAAATACAGGCGCGTCGGTCTCCTTCACGGCGATAAGCAACAGCGTAAACGACGCAATAACCTATATCAAGGCTTACGCGAACGGCGGCAGCATTGAAAAATCGCCCCTGGAAAATTTCCTTTATACAGAGAATATCAATATTAAAACAACGGAAACCCCTACACTGACAGACGGTAAAGTGACCTACAAAATCAAAACAAAAGGTTACGGCGCGTCAGACCCGTTCACCGTTACGGTCGTCGTCAACAGCGAGAGAAAGATTGAAAGCTTTACTATTGACGTCAACGGCGGAAACAACGGTTACGAAAGTTCGTTACCCGACGTTGAAAACATCTTCAAAGGCAAAGACCTATCCTACTTCACCGGTCTGTACGGCGAAGATATGGAATACAAAGGCGTTGCAAGCTTCAACGATACGACCATAACCACCGGTGCCTCCAACGAGGGCGTTGCTTCCAACTCAACCTATCTTTGTATGTGCGCGGGCGCGTTTGCAACGGCGAACTACGAAAACTCGCTAAAACTCAACGTAAAATATACCGAGCTGGTCAAAACGGACACAACCGAAGTAGCGGTTGCAGACGGTAAAGTGACGTATACAATCAAAACAAAAGCTTACGGCGCGTCTGACCCGTTCACCGTTACGGTCGTCGTCAACAGCGAGAGAAAGAT
>CAJTQE010000009.1:0-4136 GCA_910578655.1 uncultured Christensenella sp. | reverse complement strand
GCGAAGATATGGAATACAAAGGCGTTGCAAGCTTCAACGATACGACCATAACCACGGGTGCCTCCAACGAGGGCGTTGCTTCTAATTCAACCTATCTTTGTATGTATGCAGCCGCTTACGCTACGGCGAACTACGACATTTCTTTAACACTGGGAGGTGGTGCAAATGAATAAGTATAAGAATTATGCCTTAGACGGACTTATTTTCCAAAACCCCACGTTTATACTCGTTTTGGGAACCTGCCCCACCCTCGGTCTTATCAACTCGGCGTTTTCGGCTATGGGAATGGGACTTACCGTTTTGGTGGTGCTTACGCTTTCAAACATAATTATTTCGTCACTGAGAAAGGTTATTCCCAACGAAGTGCGCATACCCTGCTATATAGTAATAATAGCGACGCTGGTTACTTTCATAAGAATGTTCCTTGAAAAGTTTATTCCGTCGCTGTACGACAGTTTGGGAACGTTCCTCGCTTTAATAGTCGTTAACTGCATAATCTTAGGCAGAGCGGAAGCGTTTGCAAACAAGCACACCGTTTTGGAATCGACCGTAGACGGCGTTGCCAACGGACTCGGTTTTACCGCGGCGCTTACGATAATGGGCGTTATATGCGAATTCTTCGGAAAAGGCTCGCTGTTCGGCTTACAGATAATGAATTTCAAAATCAGTATGCTTACAAGTCCGGCAGGCTCGTTTATGATTTACGGTCTTTGCATTGCGGTATTCACCTATATCGTTGACGGCGTAGTACGCGCAAGGAGAGTTAAAGCCAACAAGCTTGCGCGTGAAAATATGTTGAAGGAGGGCGTTTAATTTATGGCAACGTTTTTTGCGATAGTACTTTCGGCAGTACTTACGGATAACTTCATAACAAGCAAAACCTACGGTATCTGCCCCTTCCTCGGCGTTTCCAAAAAGACGACGTCCGCGGCGGGAATGGGAATTGCGGTAACGCTTGTAATGATACTTGCAACGCTTGTAACCTACCCCATTTACACCTACGTAATGGTTCCCCTCCACTTTGACTTTCTGGAAATTATTTTCTTTATCTTTATCATAGCGTCACTCGTGCAAATGCTTGAAGTAATATTAAAGAAAATTTCCCCCACGCTTTACAATGCAATGGGCGTATATCTCCCCCTCATCACCACCAACTGCGCCGTGCTCGGCGTAACCGAGATGGTTATCGGCGATATGTCCAAAATTCTCGGCGAAGGCGTTGCAATGAATATGGGCTGGGCGCTTTTATACGCACTGTTTGCAGGACTGGGCTTTACCCTTGTTATGATTATAATGAGCGGTATGCGCGAAAGGCTTAACTACTACAAGTTACCCAAAGCCGTTGCAGGGTTCCCCATTGCAATGATTGCCGCAGGATTCATTTGTATGGCGTTTACTGTATTTACGCAAATCAGCATATAAGGAGGCAGAGCAATGAATTTACTGAGTATAACTTCTCAAACCTGGATAACGCTTGGAATAGTTGCAGGTATATTTGCAGGCTCGGCACTCATTATCGGCGCGTTAATTCTCTTGATAGGCAAATTTTTCAAGGTTGACGTTGACGAAAAAGTAACGAAAATATTGAACAATCTTGCAGGTGCAAACTGCGGCGGCTGCGGCTGCTCGGGTTGCAGCGGCTTCGCGCAGAAGCTTGCCGGCGGCGGCGCAAATCTTGCCGACTGCCACGTCACCTCGCCCGAAAAGAAAGCGGAAATCGCAGCTCTGCTCGGAATAGAGCTTAAAGACGAAGAGCCCACCGTTGCGGTGGTTCACTGCAAGGGCGGAGTTGAAAACGCGGCGGACAAATTCGAATATAAAGGCAACCCCACCTGCGCGGCGAACGCGGCGCTTTACGGCGGAAACAAAGCCTGCTCGTACGCCTGTCTCGGCTGCGGCGACTGCAAAGCCGTCTGCCCCGAGAACGCAATCTCAATCGAGGGCAGAATTTCCCAAGTGGACCCCGACAGGTGCATTTCCTGCGGCGCGTGCATAGAGGCATGCCCCAAAGACATAATAGACCGTATTCCTGCTTCCGCACCCATTTACGTCGCCTGCTCTTCAAAGTGCAAGGGCAAAGACGTTATGAACGTTTGCAAGGTCGGCTGCATAGCCTGCGGAATATGCGCAAAGGTTTGTCCTCACGGCGCGATTACTATGAAAGACAATCTGCCCCAAATCGATTATACCAAATGTACGGGTTGTCTTACCTGCGTGGAAAAGTGCCCCAGAAAAATTATAATAAGCAGAAAGGTAGTTGCGGAGGAAACTCCGAAAACGGAAGAATAACAAACCGCAAAACCAAAAAACAACCCGACTTACGTCGGGTTGTTTTTACATTATTATATTTCCGTTATCCATATCAAAGTCATAAGGAATAATTTTCAAACGGTGGGGCGAGCAGTATATAACACCGCTGTTGTCTTTTATTTCGGGTGCGTATACGCAGTCGCGTTTATCGCAGTTGGCGTCCGTCACTTTAGCCGAACCGCTTTTGGTTATCAGAATATAGTTATAATCCGCTTCGCCCGATTTAATCTTTAAAGATACGCTTTCTTCGTTATCCTCGGTGATTTCAACTATCTGCGTATTACAGCTTATCTGCTTGCCGTTTTCAAAGTCGTACTCGTAAACCACTTCGTTGCCAAGCACTACGCGGATACCTTTTAACGGGCTTGTGTCGCGCACGGCGAACAGCGTAATAAACAGCACGGCCACTATTACAGCTATCGCACCGTAGATAATCAAGTCCCATATTTTAAAACCCTTATCGGCTTTTACCTGTTCAACCTTTTTTAAAGACATTTTAACCTAAAACTATTTTTCCGTCCGAAACCGTATTTACAATTTCAAACTTATCGTGCATTATCTTTATTTCGCTTTCGGGAATATTTGTTATAACCTCGTACTTTCCGTTGTTATCGTAACAGAACACCACTTTTCTTGCGGAAAGTTTTTCGTTTATAAACTCAACAGCCTTTTCCTTGCCCATTGCCATAATCGCGGTTGTAAGCGCGTCATCCTCCGCTGCGCTGCCGCCGATTACGGTTGCCGACATTATACCCGTCTGTACGGGTCTGCCCGTCGTGGGGTCGAATACGTGGCAATAACGCTCTTTTACTCCGTCATTGTCGGAATCGTACATAAAAAACTGCTCGTAATCTCCGCTGGTGGAAAGACATTCGCTTTTTACAAAAGTGCTGACGTAAACGTTGCTTTGCGCGTCGGCGCGCGGATTTGTAAAACCGAGAGAATATGAACCGTTTACATAGTGTTCCTTTACAAGAATACTGCTTGTCCCGAAGCTGAGATAGCCGTATTTAAAGCCGTAGCTGTCAATAAGCTTATTAATTTCGTCAACTGCATAACCCTTGCCTATTCCGCCGAGGTCTATCTTCATAGAACAGGTAACGCCGTCAACCTCTACGGTAGCGGTCGGTTTTACCGCATAGTATTTATTATCTTCTTCAACAAGCTGTATTTCCCCGAAGCTTTGAGATAACCGGTTATACTTCTCCACAACCGCATCTGACGGAATTCTTTGTTCGGGCGGCTTTGTAATATCGGTAGCTTCGTTGAAGCCGTACGCCTGCACGTTATAATAAACCGCAGGGTTATAGTATCCTTCGGTAAGCCGGTAAACGCTTTTCGCAAGCGTTAACACGCTGTACGCCGTAAAGTCTATTTCAACCCTCTCGCCTGCGGCGGCGCAGTTAAATCTGCTTATGCTTGAATTACTTTTATCGTTTGAAGACAGCGAGCCGTCGAGCGCGGTCAACGTGCTTGTAATATCGCCGCAAAGCCTGCTGAAATCGTTCTGTTTTTCGGGAGTGAATTTATCCGATACAACCAAAGTCGCCTCTGCATTCATAGCAAAAAAATATTTGCCTTGGGTTGAAAATTCTTCCGTTTCTCCGCAACCCGAAAATATCGTTAATGATGCCAGAACCGCACCAAATACTGCTATAGTCTTTTTCATAGTTTTATTATAATTTAAAATCTGTTAAATTGCAAATAAAAATGCCGTCCGCTTTTCGGCAGACGGCAAATATTAATTATAAATTAAAGTTTTCCAAGCGCGTCCTGAACAGCCTTTAAAACTCTTACGCTGCCCTGAGTAGCGCCGGTAATAAGAA
>CAJTQE010000008.1 GCA_910578655.1 uncultured Christensenella sp. | reverse complement strand
CCCCTGCCGCCATACTCATTCCGTACCACAGATAGTATGCCGCAACGCCTGCCGCCATACCGCCGACGATACCGCCGACGCCGCCGACGATAGTTTTGTTGGGGCTTATCTTAGGGGCAAGCTTATAGGGCAGCCAACGCTTCAACAGTCCGCCCGTAAAGTAGGCAAAACTGTCGGTAAACATAACTATCAGGAACATCAGTAAAACCGCCGGAGTTGAGTTTACGCTCAGATGGTTGACGCCCGAAAACAGTGCGCTGAGAACTCCGCAATAACCAATTGCGGCAAGACTTAAAAGAGTACTGTTCCAGTTACTTCCGTCATATTTGGCAAGTGCGAAAATTACAACTGCCATTGCCGCGATTACCGTAAGTAAAAGCGAAGGGAGATAACCGCCCATACCGGCATATTCGCACAGCGCAAACATAGGAACTATTGCCGCACAATAAAAGACAGACACGGTTTTTTGCGCAAACGGGACTACCTTGACCGCCCTGAAAAATTCAAGACAGCCTATTACCGAAATTGCGCAGAACAACGCGTCGAAACCGAGCGCGCCCCACTTGTCAACCCACCATTTGAATGTGAGCAATAACAGCAGTACCGCAACGTAAATTACACTTGTTGTCAATCTTTTCTTATTCATTTTATCCTCAAACTTTGCCGTATCTTCTTTCGCGCGTTAAATAATTTTCCAAAGCTTTATCAAATTCCGCGTCCGTAAAATCAGGGAACAGCACGTCCGTGAAATATAGTTCGGCATAAGCCGACTGATACATTAAGAAGTTGGAAAGCCGCACTTCGCCGCCTGTCCTGATAATTAAATCGGGGTCGGGAACGCCGTCGGTGTACAAAAGCGCAGCAAAGCCGCTTTCATCTACCTTTTCGCCGTTTTCAACGGCGCGGTTTACGGCGTTTATGATTTCCGCACGGCTGCCGTAATTTATCGCAAAAATAAGCGTAAATCCGGCGTCCGCGGGCGAATTTTTTTCGCTTTCGCCAAGCAGCGCCCGAACGTCCTCCGGCAGGGGCGAGCTGTCGCCGATTACTTTTATACGCGCGTTGGCTTGATATAGTTTATTGACGTTGGCTTTAAAATATTTACGAAACAGCCCGAAAAGTCCGTCAAGCTCTTCTTTCGGCCTTGATAGATTTTCAGTGGAAAGCACATAAAGGGTAAGGTATTTTATCCCCAATCTTTGGGCGTGCTCGGCAAGCGAAATCATTCTGTTCATTCCGGCTTTATGCCCGAAAGCACGCGGCTGAATACGCTTTTTGGCCCATCGGCCGTTGCCGTCCATAATTATCCCGACGTGCAAAGGCAAGTTGCTTTTCATATCGGTTATACCGTCATTATCTCTTTTTCTTTGGCGGCTACAGTTCCGTCTATCTGGGCGATAGCGTCCTGAACCGCTTTTTCAATTTCCTTTTCGACTGCCGCGCCTTCGTCCTCGGAAAGAGTTTTGTCGTTCTTCAATTTTTTAACTCCGTCCATTGCGTCGCGGCGGCAATTTCTGACGGCAACCTTGCTGTCCTCACCCGTCTTGCGCACCTGCTTTGAAAGGTCGCGCCGTCTTTCCTCCGTAAGTTCGGGGAAAACAAGGCGGATAACTTTACCGTCGTTGGTCGGGGTTATGCCGACGTTAGAGGTCTGAATAGCCTTTTCGATAGCCTTTAAAACCGACATATCCCACGGGGCGATTACAAGACATCTGCCGTCCTGAACGGAAACGCCAGCCGCCTGCGTTACGGGCGTTGCCGCGCCGTAGTAATCGAAAGTAACCTTGTCGAGGACGTGCGGATTTGCGCGCCCTGCGCGGACGGAAGAAAATTCTTCTTTAAGCACGTTTAACGTTTTGGTAAGTTTGTCGTCAAGTGTAAGCAGTATTTCTTCTGCCTGTTCGTTTTCTATCATAGTATGCTCCCTTTAATTGTTATCTATAAGCGTGCCTATCTTTTCGCCGCAAACGGCGCGGATAAGCGAATCTTTGTCGTCAAGCCCGAAAGCTATGGCAGGTACGCCGTTTTCCATACACATTGTGGCGGCGGTTGTGTCCATTGCCTTAATTCCGTTTTTGATTATATCGAGGTAATTGATATGGTCGTATTTGACGGCTTTGGGGTTTTGTTTGGGGTCACTGTCGTAAATGCCGTTCACGTTCTTCGCCATAAGCAGAACGTCGGCTTGAATTTCGCAGGCGCGCAGCGCGGCGGCAGTATCGGTAGAGCAGTAAGGATTGCCCGTTCCGCAAGCCATAATTACTATTCTTCCCTTTTCGAAGTGACGCAAGGTGCGCCGCAAAATGTAGGGCTCGGCAACCGAAGTCATAATAAGCGCGGTCTGAACGCGCGTGGGCAAACCGCGCTGCTCAAGCGCGTCCATCATTGCAAGCGAGTTCATAACCGTTGCAAGCATACCCATATGGTCGGCGGTAGTCCTGTCCATCTGTTTTCCCTGACGTCCGCGCCAAAAGTTTCCTCCGCCTATGACAAGCCCGACCTCTACGCCCATAGCGCGGATTTTGGCAATTTCTTCCACGACTTTTGAAATGACGTCCTCGTCAAGTCCGTGACCGGCTTTGCCTGCAAGGGCTTCGCCCGACAGTTTTATAAGTATTCTTTTATATTTAGGTTTTTGCATAAAATTCTCCCTATCCCGTCAATTATAACATAGATATTTCCAACTTGCAACCTCTAACGCAATATTTTAAACGGACGCGAAAAATTTTTCCGCGTCCGCCGGCAAGTAATTTACCGCGAGGATTTTATGATATATTGCATCTTTTTAATACGGCCTTATCAAAAAAATTACCCTTTAATTCGCAACCAACCGAAAAACTACAAAATACCGCGATTATTATACAGCCGGCTGTCGCAACATAATATTTTATTCTTTTCATTTTTTTTCCTTAAAATCTATGGCTCATTTCTATGACATAATCGCAAAACAGTTGTGCGCAATATTTTCTTACAGAAAGTATAAATGATAAAACCGCAACCAATGTCAACAAAAAAATTTTTAATTAGTTTAAAATTGAAACCTTCATACCCCACCCCACCGAATAAATTTTATAATCATACGACTGTCCGTAAAAGTTTTATAATATTCTTTAATATTTATGTTTTTCATCAAATTCTCTCTATCCCGTCAATTATAACACAGATAAATTCAACTTGCAACATTCAATACAATATTTGACAATTTTTAAGCAGATTATCAACCAAAAGTTTCAACCGCAACAAGCAAACCGATTTTAAAACCCTCTATGAAATGTGTGCAGGCAATTTTGTCTTCAAGCCCACCGGTTGCAAGAAATAAATCATCCAAAATTTTCTTTTGCTCGTCGTTTAAGCCCTCTTCAAGCTTATCGTGAATTTGGCAATATTCTTTATGTACTTTAAGATAACCTTCGCTCGGCTTTATTTTTTCATAAAAACCTTTTTCACCGTAATAAATTTCCTCTAAAATTGATTTCATATTTTACCTCCGTAAGTAAATAATAAATTACAAGTTTCTTGTAATTTTAACACAATTATACAAGTATCTTGTATAATTGTAAAGTAAATGAAAACTAATATCGCAAAAAACATAAAATTTTATAGAAAACAATTACATTTAACGCAAGGTCAACTTGCAGAAAAGTTAGACGGTAAAGCAAGTCTTGTAAGCAATTATGAAAACGGGCACAGTACACCCGATATTTATACATTATGTAAGCTTGCCGAAATTTTTAATATATCGCTTGACGAACTTGTAGATTATAAAAAAAATTAGCGGTTTCCGTATTTCGGAAACCGCTTTTTTATTATTTACCAATCTTTATATTTCAATAAACTGCGGAGAAACGAGCAAGACAAGGAGTTTGCGAATTTACGACGTGGAGCTTACTGAACGTAAGCGACCCGAGTAAAACGTAAACGCGACACTGTATTGCGACGTTTATACGCGGTTTAGCCTTTCTTCATTGCCTCGACTTGCTTTGCAACTTCGTCCTGCAAATTCTCGCTCTTCTTTTCAAGTCCCTCACCCATTTCGAAACGAACGAAACGGGTTACGGTGAATTTAGAACCTACTACCTGCGCAACGGTCTGACTGTCGTCTTTAACGAAAGCCTGCTCCATAAGGCAGTTGTCCTGATAGTATTTACCCAATTTGCCTTCAACGATTTTTTCCAGAATGTTCTGGGGCTTGTTTGCATTCTTCGGGTCGTTCTGCATCTGTACGAGCATAATTTCCTTTTCCTTTGCAAGAACGTCGGCAGGAACCTCGTTCTTGTTTACAAACGAGGGCTTAGCCGCAGCAATCTGCAAAGCTACGTCGTGCAAAGTTTCCTCGCTGCCTGCCTTGAAGCCGGCAGCCTCAACCATAACGCCGACCTTGCCGCCCATATGAATATAAGTTTCGATTTTGTTTTCGGTGTTGTAAATTTCAAATCTGCGGATAGATATTTTTTCGCCGATAACCGCCGTCTGATTAGTGATGTAATCTTTAACGGTTGCGCCGTCAAGCTTGCAAGCGTTAAGCGCATCTACGTCGGCAGGTTTATCGGTTGCGATAACCTTTGCAACGGCGTCAACTATTTCGTGGAACTTGTCGCCGCGTGAAACGAAGTCGCTTTCGCAGTTAATCTCAACCAAAACGCCCGCGCCGCACTTTTCGCATACGAACGCGCCGACTGCGCCCTCGGCTGCAATTCTGCCCTCTTTCTTAATCGCCTTTGCAATACCGCGCTTTCTCAGAAGTTCGGCAGCCGCTTCCATATCTCCGTCGGCGTCAACCAAAGCTTTTTTGCACTCCAACATCCCTGCACCGCTCTTTTCGCGGAGGGTCATTACGTCCTTAGCCGTGAATTCCATATCTATTATTCCTCCTCTTTAACTACGCCCTCTTCGGCCGCCGCAACCACTTCTTCTATCGACATATCTCCGTCGTTTTCAACAACTTCGAGTACGGGTGTTTCGCCCTGATTTGCCTCGATAACCGCGTTTGCGATTACGGACGAAATAAGTTTTACCGCGCGGATTGCGTCGTCGTTACCGGGGATAACGCAATCAATCAAATCGGGGTCGCAGTTGGTGTCGGTAATAGCGACGATGGGAATGTTAAGTTTTCTTGCCTCTTTTACTGCAATTTCCTCGCTGTGGGGGTCGACCACGAACATAACGCCGGGCAGCTTGCCCATATCCCTGATACCGTTGAGGTTGGTTTGAAGCTTGCCCATTTCTTCTTTAAGTTTTGCAACTTCCTTTTTGGGAAGAAGGTCAAACTCGCCCGAAGTTTCCATTTTTTCAAGTTTAATCATTCTTTCAACGCGCGAACGAATGGTTTTGAAGTTGGTCAGCGTACCGCCCAGCCAGCGCGAGTTTACGTAATACATACCGCAACGCTCTGCCTCTTCCTTAACCGCGTCCTGAGCCTGCTTTTTCGTGCCTACGAAAAGAATGCTCTTGCCGTCCTTTACTGCGTCTACGACGAACTTGTACGCTTGTTCGATAAGTCCGACCGTAATCTGCAAGTCGATGATGTGAATGTCGTTGCGTTCAGCGTAAATGTACTTGCCCATTTTGGGGTTCCATTTTCTCGTTTGATGCCCGAAGTGAACGCCTGCTTCAAGCAGTTGTTTCATTGATATAACCGCCATTTTAATTCCTCCGTTTTACCTCCCCGACAGCGCGGTTTTTAACGGCGTTTATTACGGCATTGAAAAAATTTTACCGTCACGGAACGCCCGCCTCTCGGGTGTGAATTTTTATAGCTTTAGTTATTTTAGCAAAAATTTCTTGCCTTGTAAAGCTTTTTTACGCAGCTGATAAAAAAACGCGCCCGTTACCGGCACGCGTTTTTAAGTCAGTTTACCTCTTCTTCGGTTTCCGTTTGGTAGAATTCGAACACTTCTTCCAAAAGCTGCTCGTCCTCGATAGGTTCAAGCGTTTCTTCCTTTTCGTTAAGACGGAAAATTACGACCTCGTCTTCGGCAATTTCATCGTCGGGTTCTGCCGCAAGCAGCAGGGTGTATTTCTCGCCCTTGTATTCGGTGACGTCCAAAAGTTTGAATTTTATAATTTTTCCGTCGTCGTCGACAAGCTCGATAATTTCGCTTTCTTCCTCTTCAAATTCACTCATATTACACTCCTTTAAGTTTTGATAAATAGTTGTCAAGTATGTTCGCGGCGGCAAGGGCGTCCACATAATTTTTGCGCTTTTCGCGGCGCATACCCTCGCTGATAAGCGTCTCGTGCGCCATTTGCGTGGTAAACCGTTCGTCCTCGCAGATTATTTCAATAGAAGTCGCCTCTTTCAAAGCCGAAATAAACCGTTCGGTTTTCTCGGTCTGCACGGCACGGGTTCCGTCAAAGTTTACGGGCAGACCGCAGATTATTTTGGTTGCGCCCTTGTCCTTTGCTATTTTGGCAATAGCCTGAACGTCCTCTTTAAAGCCTTTTCTGAAATAGGTTTCAGACGGCAATGCGTAGGTATTAAACGGGTCTGAAATAGCAACGCCTATGCGCTTATCGCCTATATCGAACGCGACAAATCTTTCCATACCGTACAGTATAACACACAACTTGCGTTTTGGCAAGAGAAAATCATTACCGCAACGCAACGCGCCGAGCGTTACTCCGCCCGGCGCGTTTTTATAAAATTTTCAATGTTTCATTGATTTCGTGATTTTCAATATAATCATAAAAATTATGCACATCAGTACTGCGTTTAAAATTCATAAAATTATATTCTTTTATGTATTTTTTAGCCGAATTAATTTCATCTTCGGAAATATTTGAGTAATGAGCTTTCAAAAAATTGTCGCTGCCAATAATTTAATCATCCTTTTTTCCTCCTTGTTTAATAATTAAATAGATTATGATACAACCCCAAAGTGCTATTTCAAGGAAAATAGCTGGCAAAAAGAAAACTTCGATTTTTGTATTCCCAAGCCAATTACCCCAAACAGCATATAAAACTATATCGATTACCAAGAACCCGATAAACAAAATTATAGGCAAAATGTAAGGTTTTTTCATGTAAACATTTCCCCCTTTAATAAATTTACGACGTACTGCATTTTAATTAAACCATTTCAACCGCCCTCCTTATTTATATTTTATTCCGCAAACGCGTATTCAGCCCGAATCGAAAAACGCCGTTTCGGTTCTATATTCTATTCAATCGTCAAAATCCTGTTTATCAGCGTTTCAAATAGTCTGTCCTGCAACGCCTTTTTTACTCCTTTAATCGTAAATTTTCTGTTAATATTTTCCATAATTTGATTATAACATACAATTGCAAAAAAGTCAATAGCAAAATATTACCGCAGGCATATGCCTGCGGTAATACTTTTGAGAGGTTTAGTTTTGTGAAGTCGTTTCCCCCGACTTTTGTTCAAGCTTGCTGTCTATATACTGCTCTGCCTTTTGAAGTAAATCTTCCTGATTTTTCTTGACAAGGTTTCTCAGTTTGCAGTTGTTTGCTACCGCAAGCGCACCGCCGGCCATTCCGATGGCGACGCCTAACATAAATTTTTCCACTTTCTTTCTCCTTAGAATTTAAGAGCGTTAAGCCCTTAACCGTAGTATGACACTAATTATAAAAGTTTATAATTGTAAAATTTTGCAAATAATTTGTTCATATATTTGTCTTAGCCGCTCAGGCGTGATATAATAGGACAAATCGCAATCGAGAGGTACTTTTTTTAATGGCACACAACGTTATAGCGGAAGCGAAAAGATGTTTAAACTGCAAAAATCCGACGTGCAGAACGGGCTGCCCTATAAACACGCCCATTCCGCAATTTATATCCGCTTTTTTAGACGGCGACATTAAAGGCGCAGGGAAAATGCTTTTTGAAAATAACCCGATGTCGGTTGTCTGTTCTCTCGTATGCAACCATTCAAATCAATGTCAGGGGCATTGCGTGCGCGGAATTAAAGGCGAGCCCGTGGAAATAAGCACCGTTGAAAACTTTATTTCGTCTAACTATATAGACAGTTTAGAGCTTGAAAAAGCTCCGCCCAACGGCATAAGGGTTGCCGTCGTCGGCGCAGGTCCGTCGGGCATAACCATAGCGATCAAAATGGCTATGCTGGGGTATTCGGTCACTATGTTCGAGTCCAAAAGCGAAATAGGCGGAGTGCTGAGATACGGTATCCCCGAATTCAGACTGCATAAATCTATCGTTGACAAGTACCTGCAAATTCTGCATAGGCTGGGCGTAAAAATCAAGTTCAACGTGACGATAGGAAAGGCGTTCGGCATAGAAGAACTTTTCCGCGACGGCTTTAAAGCAATATCGATAGGAACGGGCGTTACTCGGCCCATACCCTTAGGCATTAAGGGGGAAACGCTTGGTCACGTTCATTACGGAGTGCATTACCTCGAACGCCCCGAAGTGTACGAGCTCGGCGACAGCGTAATCGTAGTCGGCGCCGGAAACGTGGCTATGGACGCCGCGCGCACCGCACTGCGCAGGGGCGCGAAAAGCGTGAAAATCACCGTCCGCAGCGACAGATTTACCGCAAGCCGCGAAGAGAAAGAATACGCCGAGATAGAGGGCGCGGAATTCATTTTCAATAAAGCCCCCGTTGAAATTACCGACGAGGGAGTTATATTTGCGGATACCGTATGCAACGAAAATCACCGCGTAATATCCACAAGCGAAAAGCACGAGCTTATGCCGGCCGATTCCGTTTTGATTTGTATTTCGCAAAAGCCGTCAAACCTGATAGTGTCGCAAACCGAAGGGCTTGAAACCGACGAACGCGGCCTTATAAAAATCAACGAGGACGGCTCCACTTCCCGTCCCGGACTGTTTGCCTCCGGCGACGTGGTGCGCGGAGCAAAGACGGTTGTGGAGGCGGCGGAAACTTCAAAACGCGTTGCCCGGGCAATGGACGCATATTTAAAAAATCTGTGCAAATAATTTAAACGCCGCGACGGGCTTCTGCCCGTCGCGGCGTATCTGATTTTTACCAAATTGCAGGAGCGCCTTGCAAGTAGTGCCAGAAATTGCCCTGACCTGTCGGCTTGTTTTTACTGTAAAAGTATACGGTTACGTTACTGCCGAACATATCGTCAAGCGCACTTTTCGCGCTCGCCCTCAAAGGCTGGGTTCCGCTGTCCGTACGGCGGATTTCAATTGCCGCCCACTGCTCCGCCGTTCCTTCGAAAAACACCTTTTCAAGCCCGTACAGCCTGTGGAACGAATAACCTTCACACGATACCAAAGACGCGGGCAAAACCAAATTTTTCATAGAACTTATGTCATAGAACGCTGAATATCCCACGCTTTTTACGCTTTTGCCAATCTCGACCGTTTCCAACGATTGACATCCGGCAAAGAACCACTGCGGAATGAATTCCAACTTTTCGGGAAGTTTAACGTGCTTTAAACCTGTGCAGTTCATAAAGGTTGCGGTCATTGAATAGTCGCCGTCGGCGTCCTCGCCGACTCCCATTATACTGTCGGGGAAAATTACCTCTTCAAGCATATAACAGCCCGTAAATACGCTTCTGCCCATACGCTGAACGCCCTCTTCCATAACCGCCTCTTTAAGCGAAGTACATTCGTTGAAAACGTCCGAACCTATTACCCTGACGCTTGACGGAATGCTGATTTTTTCAAGCGAAACGCAATACGAAAACGCCCCGTCTTCTATCGTCTTTACTCCGTTGCCCAGCTCCGCACGGGTCAGCCTTTCGCAGCCGTTGAACGCGTATTTGCCTATCGTTTCAACCGTATCGGGAATGGTTACGCCCGTTATATACTTGCTGTTGAAAAACGCGCTTTCGCCAATTGCCGTGACGGGCTTGCCCCTGTACTCGGACGGAATTGCAATCTCCGCGTCCGACACACTGCCGATACTGCGCAGGGTATAGGAAACCGTCCGCCCGTTTTCGCATACGGCGGTATAGTAAAAATTTTCTTGAAAAGTATCGCCGCTGTCTGTGCCGTTGCTTCCGCAGGCGGAAAAACCGAACGCAAGCGTGCCCGCAATCAGCAGCGATGAAATTACGGATATAATCTTTTTCATAATATTACCTAACGGCGCGCCCTTTTGGACGCGCCGCTTTAAATCAGTTGAGTTTTGAATTATCTACCGAGAATGCGTAAACGTCTCTGTCCTCGGGGAAGATAGGTCCGCTGATAACGGGAAGGTTGAGTGGCGCGATGTACGCATTTGCCGTAAGATTGGTAACAGCCGAACGAAGATAGGGATACAAAAGCTTGGTTCCCTCTATTACGAAGCTGCGCTCCTCGTTCTCGTTTGCAAGTTCAACCTCGAAGATACCGACAAGGGTTACGTTGATATCAAAAGGTTTGGGTTCAGCTTCCGTTGAAGCGATTTTAACCGACAAAACAATAAAGTTTACTTTCTCGTTGCCGTTGACTTTTCTTACCTGACGCGAAAACTGAGGCTTTATGTCAAGCTTTGTGTCAGGCTCTAATTTAATGTGATTGAGCTTGAAAGAAAGCTCTTCTGCGGTGATGCCTTTAAAATCGAATTTCATAATTAAAATCTCCAAAATAATTAACTTAAAGTCATTATATTAAATTTAGTAATTTTTGTCAAGTTATATATTGATTAAATTCTTTTATTGCGCTATAATGTGGTTATGAAAAAGACCATCTACTTCGACGAGTATTGCGGTTACACCGTTTCCGCCGTTACAGAGAACGGAAAACTGACCGGATTTAATTATGAAAAAGACGGGAATCATTCGCTTAAAGGCAACATATATAAGGGCAAAGTTGTTGCCGTGCTTGCGGGAATGCAGGCGGCTTTCGTTGACTGCGGACTTGAACGCAACTGCTATCTTTCCACAGACGACGCCGTTTTAAGCTCTGACCGCTACGACGGCGTACGCACAGAGATATCCCTGCCCGAACTTAAAGAGGGCGACGACGTTTTGGTACAGGTAGTAAAACCGCCCGTAAACAAGAAAGGCGCTAAGGTGACACTGTTCCCTTCGTTCGTCGGAAAAAACATAATCTATTTGCCTAAAACCCCGTTCGTAGGCGTTTCGCGCAGAATATCCGACGACGAACTGAGAAAAAGCCTTGCATATTCGGTGCGCAACCTTGTCGGAGAGGACGAGGGAATAGTGCTCAGAACCGCTTCCCCATACACCCGTCACGACCTGCTCGAAACAGAGCTTGACAGCCTTAAAAGCACTTATGCCGCCGTTTTGAAAGGGTATGCGACCGCCGACACGGGCGCGCTTTTATACACCGAATCGGGACTTATTCCGCGCGTGCTTAGCGACGTGCTGAGCCACGACATAGAGGAAATAATAGTAGGTACAGACAAACTTAAAACGGCGATAGAGGCGTTTTATACTCTCTTTCCTCCGACCCGACGCAGACCCGTCACGGTGCATAATTCGGGCAGGGATATGCTTGAAGAATACGGGATAAGCACGCAGGTTGCCGCTATAACTCAGCCGCACGCCGAGCTTGAAAACGGCGCCTATCTTGTCATTGATAAGTGCGAGGCGCTGACGGCGATAGACGTCAATACGGGCGGTTTTACGGGAGGAGAAAACCTTGAACAGACGGTATATTATACGAACGTTCTTGCAGCGCGGGAAATAGCAAGGCAGGTTAAACTCAGGAATATCGGGGGAATAATCGTAGTGGATTTTATCGATATGACTTACGAGGCGCACAACAAAACCGTGGTTGAAGAGCTTGAGCGCGCACTTAAAAGTTACGGAAACAAGTGCTGCGTAGCACAGATGTCGCAGTTCGGTTTGGTTGAGTTTACGAGAAAACACGAGGGGTCCGGCATTACTCCCTTTATAAAAAATTCTAAGTACGCCCTGTTCGAGGCAAGGGCACAGCTTTTAAAACTTTTCGCGGAGGGTTACAGACGGATACTTTTGGAAACAAACGGCGAAATTCTTTCCCACGCACTTGAATGGACGGCTTATATTGACGACCTGAAAGAGCGTATGCCCGATATGAAAGTCTACGCAAAGCCGAGAAAAAGCGCCGACAGGCACGTCCGGTTAATAACCGGATTCGAACCCGACGATAAAACCATAAAGCTATATTAAACGCTTAAAGCAAGCCGATAAGAAATTACGCCGTGAGTTATGCAGCTCACGGCGTAATCAATTATAAAAATCCTTTCAGCTTTTTCTCGAAGTTTTCTTCCGTGGCGATAAGCTCGTTCAGCAGTTTTTTAACTTCGGCGTCCATATTGGTTCCGCCGTCCGTCAAAGAAGTTTTAAGCGAGGTTATACCCGTAACCGTTCCGCGTATCATCATTTGCGCGATGTTTTGCGACGAGCCGTCGTTTGCCGTTCCCATTTTAATGGCGCTCCACATCATCGCCTTTTTAATGGGGCCGGGCTCCTTTACGTCCACGTTATGCTTCAACGCAAGCGCAGCGGCTTTCGAGCAAATTTTTTCGTATTCTTCGTGTTGGTGCATTATCGCTTCACGAATTTCGCCGTCCTCTACTGCGGGCATTACGTCCGAAATAGCTTCAAGCGCAAGCTGTGTATTGCGGTAAATTTCCGCAACTATTTCACTGTCGGTTTTTTTCTTTTCCATAAAGCTCTCCTTAAAATTCAGTATTCGCTTTTCCCGATAAAAAAATACCCCCGTTCTTTAAAAACTACTTGACAATATTTTGCCGTTATGATACAGTAAACAATGAGCCGCACGGAAAGGGTAAAAAAAACGCGCTTTGCGCTACCCCGACGGCGAGACTGGTTAGAGGAGGTAAAACGAATATGTATGCGATTTTTGAAAACGGAAGCAAACAGTATAAAGTTTGCGAAGGTGACCTTTTAAAGGTTGAAAAGCTGAACGCCAAAGTAGGCGATACCGTGCAGTTCCCCGTAGTTCTTGCGTCGGACGGCAGCAGCGTTAAAGTCGGCGACGAGGTTAAAAACCTTACCGTCAGCTGCGAAGTCGTTTCGCAGGGCAAGGAAAAGAAGATTATCATCTTTACGTACAAGCCCAAAAAGAACGTCAGGAAAAAGCAGGGTCACAGACAGCCCTACACGCAGTTAAAAGTTACGGCAATCGGCGCGCCGGCAGCTAAAAAAGCGGCAACCAAAAAGCCCGAAGCGAAAGCTAAGGCAGAATAATTCAGGAGGATAATAATATGATATTTTTAAAATTATTCGCCCATAAGAAAGGTACCGGTTCATCGCATAACGGCAGAGACAGTAACCCCAAAATGCTTGGCGTTAAGCGTGCCGACGGACAGAAAGTGCTTGCGGGAAATATCCTTGTCAGACAGCGCGGTTCTAAGTTCAAGGCAGGCAGCGGTGTTGGAATGGGCAAAGACGATACTCTGTTTGCACTCGTTGACGGAACCGTCAGATTTGAAAGAGTGGGCAAAGACGGAAAGCAGGTTTGCGTTTATCCCGTCGCAGAATAAAAAAGAAAAAAAGCGAGCGACAGTCTCGCTTTTTTATATTTGAAAATATGAAAATACATTTTGACAAACAGGTTTTCAAAACCTTATTTAAACAATACTATGCCGAACTTGACTGCCCCGACGATACGGCGCACCTTGTCGAGGAATATATAATTCCCGATATGCTTGCAGGGCTTTTGCGCGTAGAGCTTGCCGAACTTGACGGACAGACGGTCGGGTTTGTTATATATCAGATAGACGACATAGACAATGAATGGAATTTTAAAGAGGGCTTTGGCGACGTGCGCGAAATTTACGTTGCGCCGTCGGCGCGGCGAAAGGGCGTCGGCAGGTTTTTGATGAACCGCGCCGAAAACGAACTTACAGCCGCCGGCGCGAAAGGCATTTACTGCCTGCCTTGCGATGCCGCGACGCCTTTTTTTAAAGCGTGCGGATACGCCGAATCAGACGAGTACTGCGACGAACTTGACTGCCCCGTACTAATTAAATAAGCAATGGAAACGCCCCCGAAAGTTTTCGGGGGCGATTTTTGTTTATTCGTAATCTACAACATCTATCCAGCTGCGGAGGAACTGCTCTTCCTCGGGGTTGCATTTGACCAGACGCGAAGCCGCTACGATAGGTATCCAACGCTGAACGTACTGAATTGCCGTATCGCTTTTTTTACAGTAAAGTTTTAAGTACTTGTTTGCAAGATTTTCCTTGCCGTCAAGATAGAACAGCAGGTAACTTCTTGCAACGTCCGCAGAGGAATTACCCTGCGTTGCGTGCGACCAGTCGATAATGTACGGCGTGCCGTCGGACGTTATAATTACGTTGGTCGGGTTAAAGTCGCCGTGGCATAAGTGCTTGTGTTTGGGCATTGAATCCAGACGCGTGTGCAGGTCGTAACGCGTAGTTGCGTCAAGGTCTGCGGACGAGATTTTGCCGTTCATTTTATCTTTAAGCTTGTTGAGCATAGGTACGTTTTTCGAAAGCACGGTCAACTGCAAATCCACAAAAAGCTCTAAATATTCATCCTCTTTTTCGGGGTGTTTCTGCATAAGCGTCTGCAATGTTTCACCCTCGATATAGTCGAGTACTATAGCCCATTTCCCGTCCACCACTTCTATTGATTTTATTTTGGGAACGTTTAAATCGGTTTCCTCAACCCTTGCGTGATTTAACGCCTCGTTTAAGATATTCGCCTTTGAATAGTTTTTGTCAAACACTTTGACAAGACTGTCGCCGTGTCTGTATATCTTTTTGTCTGCCCTTGAAAATATTAATTTTGCGTTATCCATTATTTCCCTCCGTAATACGCGTTAAGATACATCTGCTTAATCTCTTTCATCAAAGGATATCTCGGGTTTGCGCCGGTACACTGGTCGTCGAATGCCTGTTCTACCATTTCATCCAGACTTCCCATAAAGTCAGCCTCTTCGATACCGTACTCCCTGATAGTCTTTTTAATTCCTATTTTACCTTTAAGCTCTTCGATAGCCTTGATAAGATTAGCAACTTTTTCGTCGTCGTTCTTGCCGTCGATGCCTAAACTTTCGGCAACTTCGGCATATCTGCGTTTTGCCTTAGGGTGATCGTACTGACTGAACGTACCCATCTTCGTGGGGACTTCCGCCGAGTTGAATCTGATAACTTCGTTAATCAGCAAAGCGTTTGCCACGCCGTGAGGCAAGTGGTGGAACGCGCCGAGTTTGTGCGCCATACTGTGGCATACCCCGAGAAAAGCGTTGGCGAAAGCCATACCGGCCATAGTTGCGGCGTTTGCCATTTTTTCCCTTGCCTCTACCGCCGTCTGACCGTTTTCGTAAGCTTCGGGTAAGTACTTGAAAATTACTTTTAAAGCCTGAATTGCAAGCCCGTCCGTGTAATCTGTTGCCATTATCGACGCGTATGCTTCCAACGCGTGAGTTACCGCGTCGATACCCGACGCCGCCGTCAATCCCTTGGGTGCGGACATATGCAAATCGGTATCTATTATTGCCATATCGGGCATAAGCTCGTAATCGGCAAGCGGATATTTGACGCCCGTCTTTTCGTCGGTAATAACCGCAAACGGAGTAACTTCCGAACCCGTACCGGCGGAAGTGGGTATTGCAATGAAGTACGCCTTTTCGCCCATTTTGGGGAACGTGTAAATTCGCTTTCTGATATCCATAAAGCGCATTGCCATATCTTCGAAATCGACTTCGGGATGCTCGTACATTACCCACATAATTTTAGCCGCGTCCATTGCCGAACCGCCGCCGAGCGCGATTATCGTATCGGGCGCGAATGCCGTCATCTGCTTTGCGCCCTCTATCGCGCAAGCAAGCGTAGGGTCGGGTTCGACGTTGAAAAACGTAGTATATGCAACGCCTATTTCGTCGAGTTTTTCGCAAATGGGCTTGGTATATCCGTTCTTGAACAGGAAATTATCGGTTACTATAAACGCTCTCTTTTTGCCCATTACGTTTTTAAGTTCGTCCAACGCGACGGGCAGACAGCCTTTCTTTAAATAAACTTTTTCGGGCGCCCTGAACCACAGCATATTCTCTCTCCTTTCAGCAACCGTCTTGATGTTTAATAAGTGTTTGACGCCGACGTTTTCCGAAACGGAGTTACCGCCCCAGGAACCGCAGCCCAGCGTCAGCGAAGGCGCAAGCTTGAAGTTGTACAAGTCGCCTATACCGCCCTGCGACGAAGGAGTATTGATAAGAATACGGCAGGTTTTCATTCTCTCGCCGAACGCGTTTATCTTGTCCTGCGAGGTCAGCACGTCGACGTAAAGCGACGAAGTATGTCCGAAACCGCCGTCCTGAACCAACCTGTCGGCTTTATTGAGCGCGTCGTCAAAGTCGGACGCCCTATACATTGCAAGCACGGGCGATAGTTTTTCGTGCGCGAACTCTTCCGAAAGTTCAACCGACTCCACCTCGCCAATCAATATCTTAGTACTCTCGGGAACTTTGACTCCGGCAAGCGCGGCTATCTTCGCCGCAGGCTGACCGACTATCTTTGCGTTGAGCGAGCCGTTGATTATTATTGTCTTTCTTACAAGGTCCGCCTCTTCGGGTTTTAAGATATAGCAGCCGCGTGCGGCAAACTCTTTTTTAACCTTGTTGTAGATTTTATCCGCAACTATGACCGACTGTTCGGACGCGCATATCATACCGTTATCGAAAGTTTTCGAATGAATTATAGAGCTGACGGCAAGAAGTATGTCCGCGCTTTCATCGATTATCGCAGGGGTGTTCCCCGCGCCGACGCCTATTGCAGGTTTACCGCTTGAATACGCCGCCCTTACCATACCGGGGCCGCCCGTCGCCAGAATTATGTCAACCTCTTTCATTAAAAGGTTGGTCATATCGAGGGTGGGGACGTCTATCCAGCTTATTATTCCTTCGGGTGCGCCTGCCGCAACCGCCGCCTCGTACACAACTTTTGCGGCGCATATCGTGCTGTTTTTTGCACGGGGGTGAGGGCTGATTATACAGCCGTTACGCGTCTTTAAAGAAATTAAAGTTTTGAAAATCGCCGTAGACGTAGGGTTGGTTGTGGGAATAACCGCGCCGACTACACCGATAGGTTCTACTATTTTTTTGACGCCGTAAGCCTTATCTTCTTCTATAATGCCGCAGGTCTTTGTATTCTTATACGTGTTGTAAATATATTCGGACGCGTAGTGGTTTTTAATTACTTTGTCCTCCACAACGCCCATTCCCGTTTCTTCAACGGCAAGCCGCGCAAGGGGTATCCTTGCCCTGTTTGCGGCAACCGCCGCCGCGCGGAATATTTTATCAACCTGTTCCTGAGTGAACGACGCAAAAATTTTCTGCGCCTCCCTCACTCTGCTTATTTCGCGTTCAAGCTTTTCAACACTGTCGCAAATTCCGTATGGTAACTTGAAATCCATAACTCCTCCATAATCGCTATTTATTTATCGATATAATCATATCAAATAAATGTCCGCCTTACAATATTTTGATACATAAAATTGTAAATAATTTTGTTTTGTTAATTAATTACATTGCGCGCGCGTAAATTTCATACGGGCGGCGCTTAAATTTTTTTGTTCATATAAATGCATAGCGGAGTAAAGCCGGCACCTTTATACAGTCCGTACGCCGGCGTGTTCGGCGCAAATACTTCCAGTTGTGCCCAACTGCAGCCGCAGGCTTTAAAATATTGCACGGCGTGCGCCAAAAGGGCTTTGCCTATGCCCTTTCCGCGCTTTGACCGCGTAGTTACCAAATCGCTTATAAATCCGACTTTCGGGCAGGTAGTGGTAATTTCTTCCTCGCCTCCGCCCTGTAATATTTTGCAGATTACCATGCCGACTGCGCTGCCGCACTCTTCCGCAACGAAAATTTTTGCGTTGCGTTCTTTGGAGATAAACGCAAAGTAGTCCTCGCGGAAATTGTCCTTTAAAACGACAACTCCGCGTTCGTCCAGACTTGCGATATGCGACTGCAATTCAACAAGTAAATTTTTAACCGCTTCGACGTGTCCGTCCCTCATTTCAACGATTTCCATTCTTCACCTAAATAGATTGCCGTGCGTTTTCTTCGCGGAATTGTTTCAGATACAAATCGAAGTAAGTTCCGCGTTTTTTGATAAGCTCGTCGTGGCTGCCGCGCTCGATAATTTTCCCGTCGTTGACCACAAGAATTATATCGGCGTTTCTGATAGTCGAAAGCCTGTGCGCGATTACGAAGTTTGTTCTGCCCTGCATAAGGGTATCTATGGCGCGCTGAATGAGGTTTTCCGTAATAGTATCCACCGACGAAGTTGCTTCGTCCAGAATGAATATGGCAGGGTCTGCAAGTATTGCACGGGCAAACGACAGCAGCTGTTTTTCACCCATCGAAAGGGTGTTGCCGCCCTCGCCTATCTGCGCATCGTAGCCCCCCAACCGCTCTATAATGCGCTCGGCATTGACGCTGTTTACAGCCGCCTGCATTTCCGCATCGGTCGCGTCGGGCTTACCGTACAGCAGGTTTTCGCGCACCGTACCCGAAAACAGGTGAGGCACCTGCAAAACATAGCCTATGTTGGAGTGAAGCCATTGAACGCTGCGCTCGCGCGCGTCCCTGCCGTCAATCAGCACGGCGCCGTCGGTCGGGTCGAAAAACCTGCAAACAAGGTTTACAAGCGTGGATTTGCCTGCGCCCGTTTCGCCGACGATTGCAACCGTAGTGCCCTGCTTTACCTTTAAATTAAAATGCTCTAAAACGTATTCGTCGCCGTCGGGATATTTGAATGAAACGTCCTTAAACTCGACCTCGCCGACAAGCGGCTCCCAGTTTTCGCGTTTTTCGTTAAAGCTGTCGCCGTATTTTTCAACGACCTCGGGGCTGTCCTTTACGTCGGTTCGGGTTTCCATAAGCGCGGTATACCGCTCGATATTTACCTTAATAGTTACCAAATCGGAAACCGCGTCGGCAACGAACTGCACCGACTCGACTATGCCCTGCGCGTAGGTCATAAACACCGAAAGCGTGCCTATTACTATTACGCCCTTAACGGTGATAATTCCGCCGTACCAAAGCACTATTGCGACCGCCGCGGAAACTATAAACGAGGTTATCGCCGTAAACAGCGCCCGATGATGCCCAAGTCGCACGGATTGCTTTTTCATTTCGCCCGTGTGACCGAAAAAGCGTTCGTCAAGCTTTTCCTCGACGATAAGCGTTTTGGTCGTTTCGACGCCTGTTATCCCCTCGTTAAATCCACCCGTAATAAGAGAGTTGGTTTCCCTTACCTTGCGGTTGTATCTTGTCTGCTTTTTATGGAAGTAAATTACCACGGGAATACTTAAAGGTACCAGCGCGAGCACGCAAAGCGTGAGTATAGCGTCCAGCGTGAACATTATCGCAACCGCGGTTACGACGTAAATAAGATTACTCACTGCATGATAGCTGTCCCACGCGATAACCGAGCCTATGCTTGAAGTATCGCTCATTACCCTTGCGTGAATTTTACCGACACCCGTCACATTGAAGTATGAAACCGACAGCGTCTGCAAATGATTGAACGCGCTGCGGCGCATATCCCTTAAAAGACAAAGCTCAAGCTTTGAACAGCTATATGTACTGACGAAATCCGATGCGCACATTAAAACTATCAGCGCAAAGTAAAGCGTTGCAAACAGCCAGAATCCGTCAAGCGTTTTATTTGCAATGAAATTATCTATCGCGTATTTTTGAAACAGCGGCATAACGGTGCTGCAACCCATTACGGGAATGACGCTTAAAATGATAGTCAGATACAGCTTTTTATGTACCGCGAGAAACGGCAGAACCTTGCCGAGCCCGAAAAATCTCAGTTTAGGCACGGCGTTATTTTTAGTATTTTCTGTCATACCGCACCTCCTTTAAGCTCGTCGGGGAGCTGGAACTGTAAATCGTAAATGCTTTTATAAATACCGCCCTTTTCCAAAAGCTCGGCATTGGTGCCGCTTTCCGCAATCTTGCCGCCGTCCAGCACTATTATATTGTCGGCGTGCATAACGGTGTTGATTCTGTGAGAAATGATAATAACCGTCGCACCCTTGAACTTTTCGTTGAGATTGGCGCGGATAGCCGCATCCGTTTCGCTGTCGACTGCCGAAAGCGAATCGTCGAAAATGAGATAGGGCGTTTTTCTCAGCAGGGTGCGCGCTATGCCCACGCGCTGCTTCTGTCCGCCCGAAAGCGTTACACCGCGCTCGCCGACGACAGTTTCGTAACCGTTTGCAAAGCCCTCTATATTGCCGTCAATGCAAGCCTCCTTTGCCGCCTGCCTTATATCAGACTCGGTCGCACCGTCCACCGCAAGCGCGATGTTCTCGCCGATAGTGCCCGAATAGATATGCCCCTCTTGCAGCATAAGCCCGATATTGCTTCTCAGCGTTGCGGGCGAAATTTCGGAAACGGGCTTGCCGCCGATATATATTTCACCCTTAGTCGGGGCATATAGTCCGTCCAACAGATATGTAAGCGTAGATTTACCGCTGCCCGTGCCGCCCAGAATTCCGAGCACGCTGCCCTGGGGAACGGTAAAGCTTATATCGCTTAAAACGGGCTTGTCCTTTTCATATTCGAACCCTACGCCCTTAAACTCTATATCGCCCGAAAGGCTGTGCTTTTCGCCGTAGTCCTCTTCTGTGCCGTTGAGTATTTCGCCTATACGCCCGAGTGAAACGCCGGCCTTGCTCATATTCGATATAATTCTGCCCAGCTGTCGCACGGGCCAGGAGAGCATAGTATTATAGAAAATAAACGCGATAAGCTCGCCCGTGGTCAGGCTGCCGTTTACGCAGAATACCGTACCTGCAATTATTATACTCAGCCCCTGTACGGCGGAGAGGCAGTCCGCAGTGGTCCAGAACGCAGCAAGCAGACGCATAGTCTTAGTCCAGAGCCCCGTATAATAGGTGTTTTGCGTTTCGAACCTGTCGCGCTCGTAACGTTCTCTTCCGAACGCACGCACTACGCGCACGCCCGTAAAATTTTCCTGCGCGATTGTCGAAAGCACGCCCTCCTCCTCGTCGCACTTTTTAAAGCGCTTTCTTACGCGCAGGTGAAAGATAAACGAGTACCCGACGATAAGCGGAATAAACGCCGCAGCTATCGCCGCAAGGCGGACGTTTTTCATAAACATAAACACAAGCGAAAACAGCATTAAAAGCAGTATTCTGACAAGACCGATAAGCTGATTTGCCACGAAGTTGGAAATGGTGTCCGCGTCCGAGGTGCAGCGCTGAATGATATCGCCCGTGCGGTGTTCAATGTGCCAGCTTAAAGGCAGCCGCTGCAAATGCGAAAACAGTGTATCGCGCGTTCTGCGCATAAAAATCTGGTTCGCGTAAGTGGTTAAAAACATTCTTGCGTAGGTAAACGCCGCCGTAAGAAGTGCGCAGCCGAGCAGCGCGACGGCAATTATCCACAAATTTTCCTTTAAATATCCGACGCCGCCTATCGCGGTCACTAAGCCTGCATAGCCTTCGGAAACAGGCTCGTTGCCGAGAACGCTGTCGACCGTGAAATTAATTATTTCCGGCACGAGCAACGACAGCACCGTAACCAGCGCGCCGGCGATAATGCTTGCGATAAACACGCCCGTGCTTCCACGCAAAAGGTAGACCAGCGTTCCGCCTTTTGACAGCTTGCGTCCGGGATAAACTTTGTTCATTAAAACCTCTCTATTATTTCCTTATTGATATTTTTGCACAGCTCCACGCCGAATTTAACGCAGGACGATACGTCCTCTTCGGCGGCTATGCAGTTGAAAGTGTGAATATATCTTACGGGTATGCCGGCAACTATTACGGGCGTACCGCCGTTAGACGAAATGATATACGCACCGTTATTGCCTCCGCCCGAACGGACAGCCATTTGAACCTTTATGCCGTTTTTATCGGCAACGGTTTTTGCAAAAGAAGTGAATCGGGGCGTACATATAACCGTTCTGTCCATATACCTGAGCATTACGCCGCCGCGCAGCGCGTCCTGAACCATATACGTGGGTGCGGAAGTATCGTCGGCAGGACAGCCCTCGAAACATATAGCCGCCGCAGGTTTGATGTTGTGCATTGCGGCGGTTATACCCCTTTCGCCAACCTCCTCCTGAGAGGATACCACGCCCACAATATCGACGTCAAGCTTTACGTTTTGAAGCTGTTTAAGACACAGCAACATTGCCGCCACTCCAAGCCTGTCGTCAAAAGCTTTGCCGTGAAGCACGCCGTGTTTGCTATCGTATTCGAAAGGCGATAAGGGAACTACGGGCGCACCTATTTCAACGCCGAATTCGCGCGCCTCCGCGTCGCTCGTCGCGCCTACGTCTATAACCAGATTGTCGTAGCTGACGGGGGCGTTGCGCTGGTCTGCGGTCATTAAATGGGGCGACATTGCCGCGATTACGCCGCTGATATAGCCCGACGAAGTGTAAATCTGCACTTTTGCGGACGGCAGGCTTTTCTCGTTCCAACCGCCGATGGGTATGAACCGCAAAGTACCGTCGGGCTTGATTGCCTGAACCATAAACCCAACCTCGTCGGAGTGAGCGTCCAAAAGCACGTACGGACGGTTGCCCTTGTTGTACTTAGGGTAGATATAGAGGTTGCGCATACTGTCCTCTTTGATATCCGCAAAGTCTGCACAGTAATCGCGCGCTATTTTTACCGCCTCGTCCTCGAAGCCGGAAGCGCCTCTTGCATTACATAATTTTTCTATTAAATCAATCATCTTTACACCTCTCGATTTTTATACCGCCTGCGGAAGTTTTTTGCCTTTTTTCAGCTCTTTTTCAAGCTCTTCGCAAGCCTCTTTGAATTCTTCTTCACTTTCAAGAATTTCTATACCGTCCAAAAGTTCCTGCAATTTATATTCCGTGTTCAGGTATTTTATGGTCTGATAACCTATGACCGTAGTCAGCACGCCGTTGGTAAGCCCCTGCACCGACGAATCGACAATCGTTGAAATCGCCGAACCCAAAAGGGGAATTCCCTTTACCGCATTGCCCATTGTCTGTACTACCGAATTGCCTATTTTCGCACCGCCGAGTCCGTAGGCGATAAGCGAATTCTGCAAAATTCTTGCAAATATTTTTACGAGTTTGGAATCCGACGGACGGAACCCGTAAAGGAAAACCAAATCTTTTACAAGCTGTAAGTTGATAACGGCGACAAGCATACCGTCAACCCTGTTGGTCTGCGACAGCGCGGAATACATTCCCGATTTCAGGGACGATTTGAATATCAGGTCCTTTGCGCTTTTTTTCACCGAGCCCGAATACAGTTCGGAAAGGTTTTTCATAATCTCTTTGTCGTTGCCGGTCTTTACCGCTATGGCAAGCTTGCCCACCGTTTCGCCGTCGTACCAGCCCACTCCGTCAACCTTTGCGGTCAAGTCTATTATTTTGTCCGCAATACTGCGGCGAACCTTTTTGTTATGCGCCTTAGCCGCCGACGCCGTCTGCGCGTTAACGTTGACAATGAAATGCTCGGTCTTGATTATCTTTATAAGCGGAACGATAAACAGAAATATGTATATAAGTACGCTTACGGCCGCAACGCCTATGCCTGCGTACATATTGATTTCGTAAATACGCATCGTTATCGAAAACAAACAGAAGAAAAGAAATACTCCCACCGCCGCCGCGATTATCGTAAGCAGCAAACGCGCGCCGCGCGCATTTTCGCGCTTGGCATATTTCTGTTCGTAATCGTAAATTGTAAGCTTGTGTTCTTCTTCATTTTTCTTTTTAGACATTTTCTTCTCCTATATTCACGGCGTACATATATATTTGCGATTTAGGCACGCCCCTGTCTTTCGCAACCTGTTTTACGGCTTGTTTTTTGTCCATTCCCCCACGCATATAGCTGAGTATGTGCTGTTCGACCGTAAGGGAATTCAAAGGATTGTCAACCTCTTTCGCCCCCTCCACAACCAGCACGTACTCTCCGCGCTTTTCGCCTTGAAGTCCGCCCGACAAATTAAACCCGACCGCCTCCTCGTGCATTTTTGTAATCTCGCGCACTGCGCAGGCGCGCCTTTCGCCGAAAACCGAATAAAGCGATGATATAGTGCGGTCAACGTCCTGCGGCGCGCAGTGAATACATAGCGTCATATCGAGATTTTTGTATTTTTCAAGCTGCGCCCTGCATTCGCCCTGTCTGTCGGGCAGAAAGCCCAGAAAGGCGAATCTGTCCGCGGGAAACGCGGAAAGTACAAGCGCGGACAAAAAGGCGTTTGCACCCGGTATAACCGTGTACTCTATCCCCTCTTCTTTCAACGCGGAACAAACCGTATTGCCGGGATCGGAAATTACAGGCATACCGGCGTCCGAGATAACCGCAATCTGTCTGCCCTCTTTCGCCTCGTCTATTATCTTTCGGCTTGCCTCGCGCTCGTTAAATTTATGACAGCTTTTCAGCGGTTTTTTTATGTCGTAGGCGTTTAATAGTTTTATGCTGTGACGGGTATCCTCACAGAAAATAACGTCGACCGAGCGCAAAACTTCCAGTGCGCGCAGTGAAATATCTTTTAAATTGCCTATCGGCGTTGCAACGAAATAAATCATAATTGTTTAAATTGATAGTCGTAATATTGTTTATGCAATATATTAATTATGCAGTCCGCCGCTTATAAAAGGGCTTCGTGCGTAACGCGTTCTGTTATTTTCCGCCGCCGAAAAATCAGAATCGCGCAGCAGTTTCAGGCGGGGTTTGCAATGAGAATATCGCTCTCTTTTGCGTTTCACCCGTTGACAGCCTCGCTTAAAATTTCAATACCCTCTCTTCCGCCCTTGACCGCCTCGACCATAACGAGGTAAGGTTTAGCGCCCGAAACACCCGTTACAAACTGCAATTTTTTGGGCTCCAACCCCCTCTTTTTCAAAAGGCAGATGAGTTCCGCCGTGCGGTCGGCGCGGTTGATAATCGCAAACCTGCCGCCGAACTTTAACGCGCGATAACCCGACTCTATAATTTCGGAAAGCGTTACGGTAATCTCTTTGCGGCAGACGGCGCGCTCATACACTTCGTTTTCGAAACCTGCGCGTTCATACGGCGGATTGCAAAGAACAAGCGAAAATTTATCGTCGTATTCCCTGCCTATTTGCTGAATTTTCGTGCAGTGGACGGTGCAGTCAAAGCCGTTTAATTTAGCCGTCCGCTCGCTCATTTCTGCAAGTTCGGGCTGCATTTCAAACAAATCAAGCGTGGATATGCAGGGGTTAATGCACAAAAAATGAAAACCTACCACTCCGCTGCCGGAGCAAAAGTCGGCAACCTTATCACCCTTTTTTGCGCGAGCAAATCTGGACAGCAGAATACTGTCCGAAGTAAAGCGGTATAAATTTACGTTTTGAATTATTTTTTTGTCCCCGTAAAAACTTTCGAGAACTTCACCGTCTTTTAATTGCATTTCAACCTTAATTAATATTTTTCTTTTTAGAAGCAAGCAGGTCAAGGAGCGCGAGCATTTTTGAGGGGAGCTTACTAAGACGTAAGTGACCCGAAAAAGGCGCAGTGCGACGATGAGATGCGCCGCTTATGGAAAGAAAAAAGATAAAAAGGTGGGGGATAAAACACTATCCCCCACTCTTCTTATTTCCTCAACTAATTAGTCGGCGTGTATCGCGCCTGTAGGGCAAACGTCCTCGCAAGCACCGCAATCAATGCAAACATCCGCATCAACTACGTACTTATCCGCGCCCTCGGAAATAGCCTCAACGGGGCAGGTACCTGCGCACGCACCGCAGCTTACGCATTCATCTGATATTGAATGTGCCATAGGTAAATTCCTCCAAATAGTTTTAAATTAGCTTACGCTGTTTTACTAAAGTATATCACAACTTTTTAAACCTGTAAAGGCTACGAAAGTATATTTTCTATTTTTCTTCTATATTTTCTTCTTCGTCGCCCTCTTCTATGCGCGGGCATTTGAATTTGACCTGTTCGACAGGATAATCGTGATACATCACGATATCTTTTTTCTTGTCCTCTATCTTTACGCGAACCTGCATTTTAAGCATATTGACGTTTACAACCATACCCCTGCCGTCGGGCGTGCCGACTTCCGTTCCGACTTTGGGTATGTGCCTGCCGGCGTCGGCGTAGTAGTCGTTTTCATAGGCAAGGCAGCACATAAGTCTGCCGCAGAGCCCGGAAATCTTTGAAGGGTTGAGGGACAGGTTTTGGGTTTTTGCCATTTTAATGGTAACTTTTTTAAAGTCCGGCAGGCACGCCGAACAGCAACATTCTCTGCCGCACGCCCCGATGCCGCCTATCATTTTAATTTCGTCGCGGATACCTATCTGCCTCAGTTCTATCCTCATTTTGAAGTGAGCCGACAAGTCCTTTACAAGTTCCCTGAAATCCACCCTTGACGGTGCGGAATAAAAGAATACCACTTTCGCTCCGTCAAAAGCAAAATCGCAGTCGATGAGCTTCATGTTCAGCTTGTGCTTTTCTATCTTTTCCTGCGCCGCTTTCATTGCTTCGGGTTTGCGCTCTTTATTGCGCCTCACCGTTTCAAGATCTCGCGCGGACGCAATGCGCACGACGGGCTTTAAAGGCGGAACAATGCGCTCCTCCGCCACTTCGCCGAGAGGCTGAACGATTGTCGCATATTCAAGTCCCCGCGCCGTTTCGACTATGACGCCCATACCCTTGACGTATTTGTCGCTGTCTTTGCCGGGCGAAAAATAATAAATTTTTCCGTTTTCGGTGAAGTTTACCCCCGTAATTTTAACCATTTGTCGTTCTCCTCTATAACGCGCAGCATCAAATCGAACAGCAGTCCCTGAAAAAAAGCGTTGAATTTCAAGTCTCTGTTCGCCTTGTCTGCACACTTTACGGCATACATAAGCGCAGGGCGTTCGAAAACGCCGCCTCCGTCTGCAAGCGCGTTGCGGTAGTTTAAAACCATCGCGTTCAAAAGTTCTTGTTTATATTTGGTATCGCCGTATTTTAAGGCAACACCGCCGACGTCGCCGACCCTGTCGGTCGAACAAATTTCTGCGGCGGCAGCCTCAACTTCGGCAAACCAGCCCCCGTCGACCATATTCTGTGCAACGCCCAGAATTCCGCCGCAGCTTTGCGCCGCCTTTTCATTCAACGGGTTGCCGCCCCTTCTTTCAAGCGCGCCCAATATTTCTTTACGGGAAAAGGGCGGTACGGTCAGCGTTTTTACGCGCGATTTTACCGTATCCAGCACGGGCGCAAGCGAAGTTGCGCCAAGCAGGAAATGAACGCCTGCCGACGGCTCTTCCAAAGTTTTTAAAAGCTTGTTCTGAATGATGGGAGCGGCGTCGTCAAACTTACAGATTACAAAAAGTTTCCTGTCGCGTTCAAGCGGTTTTAACACACTGTCGGCAAGCAGACTTGCAGCCGCCTCCGCATTGAATTTTTTGCCCTCTTCGGGCAGAATTATAAGGTCGGGGAACGTTTCGTTCAATATTCTTTTGCCGTCGGGGTCGTTTTCCGTAACGCCGAAAAATTCAAGCGCGAAAATTTTTAACGCCCTGCGCAGGTTAACCGCGTCCTCGAAATGCAGCATATATGCGTGCGAAATTCTGTCTGCCGCGACGTCGCCGGAAAATGCCTTAAACGCCGCCGTCCCCGTAATCAGTCCTTTCACTGAATTATACCTTTTTCTTTGAGTAGGTTTATAACGTTTTGGGTAGTTTCCCCTATTGCTCCGCCGCATTCGACGGCGCATATACGGGGGTATTTATCCAAAAGCTGTAAATATCCGCCGTAAACGCGCTTGTGAAATTCAAGCCCCTGCTTTTCCATTCTGTCGTTTTCGTCCGCGCCGTTTTTGCGGACGAACGCCTTGTCGGGCGGAATATTGAAAAATACCGTCAGGTCGGGCGGACAAAGTTCAAGGGCTTTTTTGTTAATCTCTCCGATATATTCAAGCCCCAATCCGCGCGCAACTCCCTGATACGCAAGCGAAGAATCGACGTATCTGTCGCACAGCACAAGCTTGCCCTCGTTGAGCGCGGGAATGACTTTTTCCCTTAAATGCTGTATTCTGGAAGCGGCGTATAAAAGCGCCTCGCACTCGTCGCACATTGCCGTGTTCGAACCGTCGAGAATGATTTTTCTTATCTGTTCGGAAACGGGGCTTCCGCCCGGTTCCCTCGTCATAATATAGGGAATCCCCTCCCCGTCGAGATATCGGGATATAAGTTTAAGCTGAGTACTTTTACCGGACCCTTCACAGCCTTCAAAGGTCACGAATTTGCCTTTTACCATTTCTTTACCACGCATATTTGTCCGTTCTTTAATCCGAAAGTAGATTTGACCGACAGCGCTTTGACCGTCGCCGCCGTTATCATTTCACCCGTCACCACGATGGGTATACAGGGGGGCGCAAGCCCTGCGTTTTTGGCGCACATTCTGCCAACCGCCTTATCGAGGTCTATCCATTCGCACTGTCTTTTAAGCGCGTACTGGAAAGAATAAGACCGCTCGCTTTCGGGAATTTGAGGTTTTTCCCGATATGTGCCTTGAATTTTTTTATCTTCCACAATCACCGAAAGCAATTTTTCGAGATTTGCAAGTTCCTTATCTCTGACCATAGGCGAGAGATAGAAAAGGATATATCTTCCGTCCGCAAATTCGGCGTAAACGCCTTTCTTTTCAAGCTTTGCAAGGACTGCCCCGGGCGCAATATCAAGCGGTTTACAGTCCAGTAAAAGTTTCGTCCAGTCGGCATTTTCATAGAAAGAAAACCGTGACTGTGCTTTAAAGTCGGAAACCGCAGTCTTTGCGTCGTTCAGTATTCTTATTCTGTTGGCGATGTATTTTACGCCGTATTCGACAGACGCCATAACGGGAAAGGAGGGCGAAGTTGTGCGGAACATCGAAAGCGCGTCCTCTATTGAGGGCACAAGCTCTTCATTGCCGACGGATACGATTGCACCCTGCGTCAGCGTAGGCAGAGTTTTATGCGCTCCGTCTACCCAGGCGTCCGCATAAAGCCCGGCATATCCCTTGTCGCCATACGCAAGATGTGCGCCGTGCGCCTCGTCTACAAGCAGTAATCTGTTATATTTTTTGAGTATTTCGCGATACCCTGCAAGGGGTGCGACGTTGCCGTAATAGTCGGGCGAGGTTGCAAGCACGCCCGCGATGTTGGGGTCGTTGGAAACAAGTTTTTCAATAATCGCGCTGTCGGGCGGCTGTAAAACGCCCTCGCTTTCCGCGCCCTGAACAATCAGCGGTTCAACGCCGAAAAGTCTGCACGCGTTCCACACGCTTTGGTGCGAATTGCGGAAAACTATAAGCTTGTTTCCGCGTTTGGAGGCACAATATACCAGCGCCAGCACTCCGCTTGAAGATCCGTCGGTGGTCAGATAGCTTTTTGCCGCGCCGAATATTCTTGCTATATCGCGCTGCGCTTTTGCTATCGCGCCGTCGGGGCTTAGCAGGTTGTCGGTATAGGAAAGTTCGGTCACGTCAAGGTTGGCGTCTTTGAACTTTACCTTGAAATCGCCGCAAGCCTTGTGGCCGGGCATATGAAAACTTTTGCAAGCTTTCGTATGTTTTTTCAGTTGAGAATAGATGTAGTATTCGTACATAGATTACCCCTATCTAATAACTTATAATTTGAGTTTCACCAATTTAAAATCAGAAGCGCAAAAGACAAGGAAAGCGCGGCTTGGTGAAGGGGAGTTTACTAAGGCGTAAATGACCCAAACCAAACGCAAACTTGACGCTGTATTTTGCGATGTATGGTTTTAAATTTTTTTAGGTTTCATAGTGGGGAACAGCAATACGTCCCTGATAGTGGGGCTGTCCGTTAAAAGCATAACAAGCCTGTCGACGCCGAATCCCAGTCCGCCTGTGGGGGGAAGCCCGTATTCGAGCGCAGTTATAAAATCTTCGTCTACCTGCGCGTTGCAGCCGGGCTCCTGTGCGCGCTTTAATTCAACCTGCCTGACAAACCTCTGCTTTTGGTCGATAGGGTCGTTCAGTTCGGTGAACGAATTGCCGAATTCGTGTGCGCAAATAAAATATTCAAACCTCTGTGTGAACGCCGGCTCGTCCTCTTTCCTTTTTGCAAGCGGCGAATTTTCTACGGGATAATCGTAGATAAACGTCGGCTGAATAAGCTTGTCCTCGCAGAACTCGTCAAACAGAGCAATGAGAACGTGACCCTTGGTCGCGCCGTCGCCTTCGGGTACGGCCGCACCGAGTTTCTTTGCGCAGGCGCGCGCGTCCGCGTCGGTTTTCCAGGTATCGTAATCGGCTCCGCAGTACTTCTTGACAGCCTCTTTCATAGTCAGTCTTTCCCACTTCCCGCCGAGATGAATGTCCGTTCCCTGATAGGAAATATCGGTAGTTCCGAGTACGTTTTTAGCGATTGACTTGTACATATCCTCGACTAAATCCATCATATCGAAATAATCGCAGTATGCCTGATAAAGTTCGACGGTAGTAAATTCGGGGTTATGGAAAGCGTCCATTCCCTCGTTTCTGAAAATTCTGCCAACCTCGTAAACGCGTTCAAGTCCGCCGACGATAAGCCTTTTTAAATACAGCTCGGTTTCTATTCTGAGGTACATATCTATGTCAAGCGCGTTGTGTTTTGTCTTGAACGGACGCGCCGACGCGCCTATTTCAAAGGTAGTTAAAACGGGCGTATCAACTTCCAGAAAGCCGCGTCCGTCGAGGAACGAACGTATTTCGCGGAAGATTTTAGAACGGGTTATAAACGCCTTTTTTACGTCGGGATTGACTATTAAGTCCAAATCTCTCTGTCTGTAACGAATGTCCGGGTTGGTCAGTCCGTGCTGCTTTTCGGGCAGCGGACGAAGGCATTTGGTCAGCATTTCTATATGTTGGCAGTGAATGGAAATCTCGCCCGTCTGCGTTTTGAACACAAAGCCTTTAATTCCGATTATATCGCCGATGTCGTAATCTTTTTTGAACGAGGCATAGTCCTCTTCGCCGACGTCGTCACGGCGGACGTAAAGCTGAATTTGTCCCTCTCTGTCGGAGATATGGGTAAAGGATGCCTTGCCCATAATTCTGCGCGACATTAATCTGCCGGCAAGGGAAACGGTTTTACCTTCAAGCTTTTCAAAGTTTTCCTTGACGGTAAGCGAGTTATCGGTCACTTCATAATTGACTTTTGCAAAAGGGTTGTTGCCTTCGTCAATTAGTTTCTGCAATTTTTCGCGGCGGATTTTTGCCTGTTCTGCAAGCTCTTCCTCCGTAGGTTCTGCCGTTATAATTTCGTCCATAGTATTCTCCTATGCGATTTTTAAAATTTTAAGGGTGTAGCTTGTTCCGTCGGGACAGGAAACCGTTACTTTGTCGCCGACGTGTTTTCTCATAAGCGCGGAACCGACGGGTGAATCGATTGAAATTTTGCCTGCCATAACGTCTACTTCCGTAACGGAAGTCAGAGTATACACCGCCTCTTCTTCCATATCGTCGTCGTATACCGTAACAACGCTGTTCAAATGAACGTAGGTATTATCGGAAACCTCTTCACGGACGTCCGCATTTTTAATGCGGTATTCAAGTTCCGCAATTTTGCCCTCGTTTGAACGCTGTTCTTCGCGCGCCGCGTCGTACTCCGCGTTTTCAGACAAATCGCCGTGACTGCGCGCCTCGGCGATGCGCTCGATAATTTCCTTACGTTTGATTTTGACAAGATAATCGAGTTCTTTTTTCAAATCGTCTAAATTCTTTTGTGTCATTACAAACTTTTCTGCCATTACATACCTCTTTTAATACAAATATATTCCGATTGACTGTTATGCAACCGGAACGAATTTTTGTTTTTCTATATTATATACTTGCCCGAAGATTTTGTCAAATGATTTGGCGTTGCGGATATGCTTTACATTTAAAGCAGTTTCGGGTATAATTGCATTATGTTTAAAATCTGGGCAAAAATCATCAAGGACGGAAAGATAATAAAGCAAACCGTGTATGAAAGCGTGGATAATTTTACTTATTCGCAGTTTTTTTCTTACCTTGCGGACATATGCGAGGCAATGGATATTGCAACGCCGGTTTTATTGAAGACGCACATCTTCAATTACGCGAAGTTTTCCACCGTCCGTTTTATCCCGCGCGACTTTGCCGAACCCGTAGACTTTGACAAGTTGGTGCTTGACAATATTTCCGTTTAGCCGTATCGGACGGTTTGCGGTTATTTTATTTTTTATTGCGCATAATTTTCTTATGAAATTTACTTGTTATTTATGCGTATCTATGCTTATTATCCTTGCCATATTCGGGGGGATATATGCGTTTACGGGTTTTGACGCACTGTATTATCTTTGTATGGGCAGCGACACCGTTTACCGCTGTATCCTTGCCGTGTCCGCCGTATCCGCGCTTTTTACCGTATATTCTCTGATAGCTTTCAAACCTTTCAGGGGTTTGAAATAATTATAAAACCGCGCTATTGCGCGGTTATTTTTATACTTGCGCCTGTTTTGGCGTCCTGATACATTACCCAATATCCTGCATTTCCGTCCTCGTTTGACGGAATAAAGGAACAGTTTTCCAAACTTGACGGGGGCGTAAGGGGGTTGTCTGACGGCACTCCGTAGCATATGTACTGTGCGTTTTGTCCGCCGAATATAACGCCGAAAACGTAAAACTTGCCGTCGCCGTAGCTTATGCGTACCCATCGCGAGTTTTCAACCATCGATTCAAGCTCGCTTTCGCAAGGGTATGAGGAAAGAACTTTGTCAATCTCGTCTTTCATTCTGTCGTAGAAGGTTCCGCCGGTAAACAGTCCGCCTGCAACTTTTTTTTCGCTAAATACAGGCGTCTCATTTTCTGATAGGTTATGCCCGTTTTTTTCCGCTTTTTTATTTTCGCATACAGCCCCACCGTCTTTATCAGTTTGCTCGTATTCATAATAATTCTCCTGAGCCAAAGCCTCGTCCTCGTAATTAAACGAAGTGTTTGAAACTATGTTTTCCTGCTTTTCGATAGCTTCCCTTATCCCTATTGCGGCGGTATGGAACGCTCCGCAAACGGCGCTTGCCACAGGCGAAACTTCGCCGTTGACAAAGCATATCAGCGCGGCAAATCCGTCGCCGGTATCAACTTCGCTTACGCCGTCAAAGGTAAGCCCGTCGAGAACGCAGACGTGTTTTCCGTCCGAAACAGCGCAAACGTACTTGCCCTGATTAAGCGGCGCAAAATTGATAAGCGACACTTCTACGCTGAGGTTCGACCCGTATTTTTCCGCCTTTACAAGCCCCGAAAGCGGTCCGCCGTCAACCGAAAACCCGTTTTTAAGTTCGCGTATAACCGCTATGTTTTTAGTATATCCGCTCATAAATTACCTCTGTTATTATATTATATATAAATATTTTTAAAGAAAAACCGCAAAAAATGTAATTATACATACAATTTTGTATTTACTTTAACAAAAGATTATGACAAAAAATTGCATTTAACAGCAATCTTCTGTATAATGATAGTTGTAAGGAGTTTATATGGCACTGACAAAGAATAAAGAGGTTCTTGAATTTGTAAATACCTGCGCCGAGCTTACCCAACCCGACAAAATAATTTGGATAGACGGCAGCGCAAACCAAATAAAACAGCTTAAAAGCGAAGCCGTGAAAAGCGGCGAACTTATAAAATTAAACGAGCATTTGCTGCCCGACTGCTATCTGCACCGCACCGCCGTAAACGACGTTGCAAGGGTTGAGGACCGGACTTTTATTTGCACCGCAAATAAAGAGGATGCTGGAAACGTCAATTTTTGGCTTGACCCCAAACTTGCCTATCACCTTGCAAGCGAAATTGCCCGCGCGTCTATGAAAGGCAGGACTATGTACGTTATCCCGTTTTCTATGGGGGTTGTCGGCAGTGAATTTTCAAAAATAGGCATTGAGATAACCGACTCGATTTACGTCGTTTTAAATATGAATATTATGACGAGGGTCGGCAAAAGCTGCCTTGACCGGTTGGGCAAAACGGGGAGCTTTACCAAGTGTTTTCACGCTAAGTGCAACGTCGATGCGGACAAGCGTTATATACTGCACTTCCCCGAAGACAACACTATAATTTCCGTCAATTCGGCATACGGCGGAAACGTGCTTTTGGGCAAGAAATGTCTGGCTTTGAGAATAGCTTCCTATCTCGGTAAAAACGAGGGTTGGCTTGCCGAGCATATGCTTATTTTGGGCGTGACCTTTCCCGACGGAGAGAAAAAATATATTGCAGCCGCATTCCCTTCGGCGTGCGGAAAGACTAATCTTGCAATGCTTATTCCGCCGAAAAGTTACCTTGAACGCGGTTATAAAATTGAGTGCGTCGGCGACGATATCGCCTGGATACGCGTCGGCGAGGACGGCAGACTTTGGGCTGTGAACCCGGAAAACGGATTTTTCGGAGTTGCGCCCGGAACCAACGAACGCAGTAATTTTAACGCGTTGCAGGCGACAAAACGCGGAACTATTTTCACTAACGTTGCTTTGAATACCGACGATATGACCGTCTGGTGGGAGGGACTTTCCGAGCATTGCCCCCCGAATATGCTTGACTGGACGGGCAAACCGTATGACGGCAGCGGTACAGCCGCGCACCCCAACTCGCGCTTTACCGCGCCTGCGGTAAACTGTCCGTGCGTTTCGCCGGACTTCAATTCCGAGACGGGCGTTCCCCTGTCCGCGATAATTTTCGGCGGAAGACGGGCAACTACCACGCCCCTTGTTTATCAGGCAAAAAGCTGGGAACACGGAGTGTTTATCGGTTCGGCTATGTCGTCGGAAACGACCGCCGCCGCATCGGGTCAGACGGGCGTTCTGCGCCACGACCCTATGGCAATGAAACCGTTTGCTGGCTATCATATGGGCGACTACTTCGCGCACTGGATAGAGATAGGAAAGCAGTTGAAAAAACCGCCTGAAATTTTCAACGTCAACTGGTTCAGGCAGGACGCCGACGGCAAATTCATATGGCCGGGTTTCGGCGACAATATGCGCGTCATAGAATGGATACTTAAACGGTGCGGAGATAATCCCATAGGGGCGGAAGAAACGCCGATAGGTTTCGTACCCAAACCCGATGACATTAATATCGAAGATATGAATTTAAGTGTAGACGCGCTGAAAGAAATTCTTTCCGTAGACAAAGATAAGTGGATTAAAGAGGCGGAAGAAATCGAAAAATATTATGCCGAAACGATAGGCTCGCGCATTCCCGACGAACTTTATGCCTGCCTTGAAGAACTGAAACGTAACTGCAAAAATAAAAAAGAGGGTTAAAGCGCACCCCCCCCCCC